>JAFQMB010000141.1 GCA_017421095.1 Oscillospiraceae bacterium | reverse complement strand
TTTATTGACAAAGAAGGCGGTGCCGATCTGAACGATTGTGAGGCTTTCAGCCGTGCAATCGATCCCTTGCTGGATGAAACCGATCCGGTGCAGGAGGGGTATTATCTGCAGGTTTTCACCCCCGGCTTGGAACGGAAACTGACCAAACCTGCCCATTTTGAAGCCTATTTGGGAGAAAAAATCTTCCTGCTTTCCATCCGTCCGGTGGAAGGGCAACGGGAATTTCATGGGATCTTAAAGGGGTTTGACGGTCAAACCCTGCTGCTTGAGAGCGAGGGAAATGAATATTCCTTCCCGATCAAGAGCCTTTCTTTTGTAAAGGCAGACGATTTTGACCCCGGCGTATTTGAAAATGAAATTTAACCCTTTGAAACAGCAAAGGGATGAGTCTGAAAATATGATCCGAAAGGAATGAGGAAAGGCATCATGAATAAAGAAATGTTTGAAGCGTTGGCTCAGTTGGAAGAGGAAAAAGGCATTCCCATGGAGGTTATGCTGGAAAAAATCAGCAACGCCATCAAGGCCGCCGTTCGCAAGGAATATAATGCGGTGGAAAATGTGGAAGTGAAGATGGACCCCGAAAAGGGTAAGGTGGAAGTGCTGCTTTTGAAAGATGTGGTGGAAGAGGTGGAAGACCCCGCTTTGCAGATCACATTGGAAGAAGCCCATACTTATAACAAAAGAGCCAAGGTGGGCGGTGTGGTTTCCATCCGCCTGGAGCCCAAACAGTTTGGCCGTATTGCTGCCCAAAGCGCCATCAGCGTGATCCGTCAGGGTGTGCGCGAGGCCGAAAGAGGTCAGTTGATGGCCGAATTTGAAAGCAAGAAGAATGAAATCGTCAGCGCCAAGGTGGTTCGCATCGATGAAAAGCGCGGCAATGTAATTCTGGAGTTCGGCAAGAACGAAGCTGTTCTGCCCAAGAGCGAACAGATTGAAGGGGAAGATCTGGAGCCCGGCGATCTGATCAAGGTGTTTGTGGCCGAATATGAAGATCCGGAAAAGGGCGTTCGATATAAAATTTCCAGAAGAAATGCCGGCCTGGTTCGCCGCCTCTTTGAACAGGAGGTTCCCGAAATCTATGACGGCATTGTGGAAATCAAGAGCATTTCCCGTGAGGCCGGTTCCAGAACTAAGCTGGCTGTCTGGAGCGCCGATGAAAACGTGGATGCTGTTGGCGCCTGCATCGGCCCCAAGGGCCGCCGTGTGAATGCCATTGTGGCCGAACTGGGCGGTGAGAAGATCGATGTCATCCGTTTCAGCGAAGATCCCGAAGCCTTTGTCACCGCTGCGCTGGCTCCTGCCAATGTGATGAGCGTGGCTGTGACCGACGAAGAAAATAAAATCTGCCGTGCTGTGGTGGATGAATCCCAGCTTTCTTTGGCCATCGGAAACAGAGGGCAGAACGCCCGTCTGGCTGCCCGTCTGACCGGCTGGAAGATTGACATTCGCTCCATGCAGGAGATGTGTTCCGAATAAAAGAAAATAAGACGGATCGGCAGAAAAGAAAGGATCATCCCGAAAAAAGGAGGAAGCCAGTGTGCAAAAGGTGAAAAAGGTGCCCATGCGCAAATGCCTTGGATGCAATGAAATGAAAAGCAAAAAAGAACTGATTCGCGCGGTGCGGACTCCCGAGGGACAGGTTATTTTGGATCTGACCGGAAAAGCCAATGGCCGGGGCGCCTATCTCTGTCCTTCAATGGATTGTTTTACAAAAGCAAGAAAGACGAAGCGATTGGAACGGGCCCTGGAGACCGCCATACCCGAAGAGGTGTATGCAGCGATGGAGGAGGCATTGAAAGAATCTTGAACAAAGCGTGTTCTATGATCGGATTTGCCAGAAGAGCCGGAAAACTTGTGGTCGGCTATGACGCGGTCCGGCGAGGTTTGGAAGACGGTAGCCTGCAACGGGCTTATCTGGCTTCCGACCTCTCGAAAAAGACGGCGGAAAATATCCGTTATTTTTGTGATATGAATGGTTTAGAGGCGATTGACGCACCCTTTACCATGGATGAGGTTGCCTGGATGATCAACAAACGGGTTGGAGTTCTGGGCATCACAGACCGACATATGGATAAACAACTTCTGGCGCTTTCCCGGCGTCTGCATCCAACCGAAACGGAGGAATGAACGAGAATGAGTGTGAAATATAAAGTGACAGACCTGGCCAAGGATCTGGCCACCGATAAAAACGACATCATTGAGCTGCTGGCTTCCTTGACCGGTGAGACCAAAAAGCCCACCGCCAATCTGAGCGAACAGGAATTGAGCCTGGTCTTTGATCGGTATACCGAAAAATATGCCGTAGCAGATCTGAATACCTATTTTTCGACCAAAACTCCCAGCGCCGTTGCCGGTAAAAAGGAAGAGGCGCCCAAAGAAAAGGCCGAAAAGAAGCCTGCCGAAAAGCCGGCCGAAAAGAAGCCTGCGGAACAGAAAAAAGAGGCTGCTGCCCCCAAAAAGGCAGCAGAGAGCAAGCATATTTCTGCCTCTGCGCCCCAAAAGGCGGAAACTCCCGCGAAAGAGGAGCCCCGTCAGCCTGAAGTGATGGTCAAACGGCCGCCCAAGCCTCAAATGCCCAATATTGTCAGCCAGCCCAAGCCGGCTCCTGCCCGTCCTCAGGCAACACCTGCGCCCGGAGTGAAACCTCCGGTGGCGGAAAAGGCCAAGCAGCCCGAGAAAAAACCTGCTCCCGCTCCTGCAAAGCCGGTGGAAAACAAACCCAAGGGCGCCAGTTATACCCCGCCTTCCGAACGGAAGAAGCAGGTCAAACAGCCTGCCAAGGCCAAAGAGCAGTTTAACGAGATCATTCGTCCTTTGGGCGGCCTTTCCCAGTCCAGCGAGCCTGCTGCCGAAACCCGTCGGGTGGTGGATACCAGAGGCGACTATGTGGATTTGGAAAAATATAATGAGCGCTATGACCGGGCGGCAGACAGCAGCAACCGGGTGCGTGAAATGGCCGTTTCTAAACAAAAGATCAATCAGAAGACCCAGAAAAACCGCAAATATAAGCGGGATAACGAAGCCGAAAAGATGCGCAAGATCCAGATGGAAAAGCAGCGTCGGGAACGGCTGCAGATCACCGTGGGGGACGAGATCACCGTGGGCGATCTGGCTTTGAAACTGAAAATCAACGTGGCAGAGATCGTCAAGCGGTTGATGGCTCTTGGTGTGTTTGCCGCCGCAAGCGATGTGATCGATTTTGACACCGCCAGCATGGTTGCCATTGAAATCGGTGCTAAGGTGGAAAAAGAAGTGGTGGTCACCATTGAAGACCGTCTGATCGACGATACCGAGGATGTGGACGATAACCTGCAGCCCAGAGATCCGGTTGTGGTGGTGATGGGCCATGTGGACCACGGTAAGACCAGTCTTTTGGATGCCATCCGTTCTTCCAATGTGACCAGCACCGAAGCCGGCGGCATCACCCAGCACATCGGTGCTTCCCGTGTCAGCATCAACGATCGGGAACTCACCTTCCTGGATACCCCCGGCCATGCCGCCTTCACCAGCATGCGTGCCAGAGGCGCTCAGGCCACCGATATTGCCGTTTTGGTGGTGGCAGCAGACGACGGCATTATGCCCCAGACGATTGAAGCCATCAACCATGCCAAGGCGGCAGATGTGCCCATCATCGTGGCAATCAACAAGATGGATAAGCCCACCGCCAATATTGACCGTGTGAAGACCGAACTGGCCGAACACGATCTGATCTGTGAAGATTGGGGCGGCGATGTGATTTGTGTGCCTGTTTCCGCTTTGAAGAGGCAGAACATTGACAGCCTGCTTGAAATGATCCTGCTGGTTGCCGATATGAGAGAATTGAAAGCCAACCCCAACCGCCGTGCCAAGGGCGTGGTCATCGAATCCAAACTGGATAAGGGCCGCGGTCCTCTTGCCACCGTCCTGGTCCAGAACGGCACCTTGCGTGTGGGCGATGTGGTCATCTGCGGTGCCACCGTGGGCCATGTCCGTGCGATGAATGACGATAAGGGCCGTGCCGTGACCGAAGCAGGTCCCAGCGTGCCGGTGGAAATCGTCGGTCTGGATGCGGTGCCCGAAGCGGGCGATGTGCTCAATGCGGTTGCCGATGAGCGTCTGGCCCGTCAGTTGGTGGATCAGAGAAAGAGCGAAGAAAAGGCAGAGCGTTTTGCCTCTTATCAGAAGGTCACACTGGAAAATCTCTTCTCCCAGATTGAACAGGGCGAAGTGAAAGAGTTGCCCATCATCGTCAAAGCAGACGTGAACGGTAGCGTCGAGGCTGTGAAGCAGTCTTTGGAAAAACTCTCTTGTGACGAAGTTCGGGTGCGGGTTATCCACGGCGGCGTGGGTGCGGTCACCGAATCGGATATTATGCTGGCCAACGCCTCCAATGCCATCATCATCGGCTTTAACGTGCGGCCCGAGCCCTTGGCAAGAGACAGCGCAGCCCGTGATGGGGTGGAGTTGCGTCTCTACCGCGTGATCTATGATGCCATCAACGATGTGCAGACCGCCATCAAGGGGATGCTGGCGCCCAAATATCGGGATGTGGATCTGGGCCGTGCTGAGGTTCGTCAGGTTTATCACATCTCTTCTGTTGGAACCGTTGCCGGCTGCTATGTCACCGAAGGCAAGATCACCAGAAATGCCCATATTCGTGTGGTGCGGGACGGTATCATTATCGCCGACGACCTGCTTTCTTCTCTCAAGCGCTTCAAAGACGATGTCAAAGAAGTGGTGCAGGGATATGAATGCGGTATGAGTTTGGAAAAATATTCCGACGTGAAGGAAGGCGACTTCTTCGAAGCCTATATGGTGGAAGAATACAGAGACTGACGGAGGAGATCAAATGGATCAAAACAAACTCAACAGACTCAATGAGGACTGTCACAGAGCGCTGACCGAGATTCTGCGCCGGGTGAAAGACCCGAGAGTGCCCGAGATGCTGACCATTGTGAAAGTGAGTGTCACCCGTGACCTTTCTTATTGCGATGTGTTCGTCAGCGCGTTGGAAGGAAGCGAGCGCACCAAAGAGGCAGTCAAGGGGCTCAAAAGTGCCGGCGGTTATATCCGTCGGGAACTGAGCAGCGCCCTGCACACCTATAAAGTGCCGGAATTGCGCTTTATTGCCGATGATTCCATCGAACACAGCGCCCATATCTGGCAGCTTTTGGAAAATCTGCGTCCCGAAGAGCGCAGTGAAGATTGAAACAAGGGGGGCAGACTGCGCAAAATGTGGTCTGCCCTTTGCCTATTTTTGATGAAATTTGTGAGGAGAAACGGGAAGATGATTGATCTGAAAACCGCTGCAAAGATGCTCAAAGAGATGGAGGAGATTGCCGTTCTTTGCCATAAAGACCCGGATGGTGATACCCTGGGCAGCGGGGCGGCGCTGGTTTTTGGGTTGAAAGCCCTTGGAAAACAGGCTGCCCTTTATTGTGCCGATCCCATCCCCGAAAAATATGCCTATTTTGCCAAGTTGCTTCCCGCGGCAGATTTTAGCCCCCGCTTTGCCGTGAGTGTGGATGTGGCGGATGAAAAACTGCTGGGGTCTTTGAAGGGGAGGTTTAATCGGGTTGCTCTTGCCATCGATCACCACGGTTCCCATCGGGATTTTGCAGAAAATACTCTGGTCAGAAGGGAAGATATCGCCTGTGCCATGGTGGTGTTTGATCTGTTAAAGGAACTGGGCATTTCTCTCACAAAACCCATGGCAGACGCGCTTTACACCGGCATTGTAACCGACTCCGGCTGCTTTTTATATCCTGCCACCAGCCCGAAAACCCATCGGATGGCAGCAGAATTGATGGAACTGGGGGCTGATTTTGCGGGCATCAATCACGCCATGTTTGAAACCAAAAATGTGGCAAGATTGGCATTGGAAAAGCATTGCCTTTCTGAAATGAGCCTGCATTTTTCCGGAAAATGTGCCCTTTCGGTGCTGCGTTATCCGGTGTTGCATGAGATTGGAGCCGCTCCGGCGGATTTTGACGGTCTTGCCGCGCTGCCCAGACAGATTGAAGGGGTGGAAGTGGGCCTCTTTGCACGGGAAACAGAGCCCGGTCACTTTAAAATCAGTTGCCGTACCAACGATGCCATCGACGCTTCTGCCTTTTGTGGATTTTTTGACGGCGGCGGTCATTTTCACGCAGCCGGCTGCCAGATCAGCGGCGAATGGGAAAAGGTGAAAGAGCAACTTTTGGCCAGAGCAGAAGAACTGCTTGGACAAAAGAAATAAGGGAGGCAGCAGGATGCAGCATATCAAAATCCTCTGCATTGGAAAATTCAAAGAAAAATATTGGGAAGATGCGGAAAAGGAATATCTGAAGCGGTTGGGTGCCTTTGCCAAGGTTGAGGTCATCTGTCTGCCGGAAGCCAAACTTTCCACCAACCCCACCGCCGCCGAAATGGAAGCGGCCATCCGCAAGGAGGGGGAGAGTATTCTTGCCAAAATTTCCCAAAGAAGCCATCTGATTGCCCTTTGCATTCGGGGGAAATATTGCTCCAGCGAGGATTTTTCCGATTATCTGGCCAAAAAGGCAACCGAGGGTGTGGGCGAGATTGTCTTTGTCATCGGCGGTTCCAACGGTCTTTCTCCCGCGGTAGAAGAAAGGGCTGATTACAAACTCTCTTTTTCTCCCATGACCTTTCCCCATCAACTGGCAAGGGTGATTCTGGAAGAACAGATCTATCGGGCTTTCCAGATTCAAAGCGGCGGAAAGTATCATAAATGAACAAAAGATTTGTTTTTTCAGATTTTTTTGTCTGTTTTTGATGCCGCTTTGAGTGTTGTGCAGGAAAACGTATTGTAATAGGAAGAAACGCCTTGACTTTTTTCTCTTTTATGGGTATACTGGCAAAAGAAACGTAAAAGGGAGTAGCTTGCAGGGCAACCTGTAATGTGCGGCGTCATCACGGCAGCGAAGGCTGCTCGCCCTCATTTTCAAAAGCGAGACTTTTATCATGAAAGGCCGTCCCTTTTGTGATAAAGGTCTTTTTCTTTTGCGGTATGACAAAAAAAGGAGTGCTGAATTTTGGACTGGCTGGAACAATTTACTGTCTTGTTTAAAAATTTCGGAAATATCACCTGGGGTCATTTGGTGATGTGGGTCATCGGTGGTGTTTTGATCTATCTCGCCATCAAGAGAGAGATGGAACCCACTTTGCTGTTGCCTATGGGCTTTGGCGCCATTCTGGTGAACCTGCCGATGGTGGACGCCATCACCGAGCACGGCGCAATCACCACCCTCTATAATGCCGGTATCGCCAACGAACTTTTCCCGCTTTTGCTGTTCATCGGCATCGGCGCTATGATCGACTTCGGACCGCTGCTTTCCAATCCGAAACTGATGATCTTCGGTGCTGCTGCCCAGTTTGGTATCTTCTTCACCCTTTGCCTGGCTTCCATCTTCTTTGAAACCAAGGATGCTGCTTCCATCGGTATCATCGGTGCTGCCGACGGCCCCACCGCCATCGCCGTTTCCCAGCGTCTTGGCTCGGATTATACCGGCGCGATTATGGTGGCCGCCTATTCTTATATGGCACTTGTGCCCATCATTCAGCCCCCTGTGATCAAACTGCTCACCACCAAGAAGGAACGGATGATCCGGATGCCTTATGAAGCCAAGCAGGTTTCTAAACTCACCCGGATTCTCTTCCCCATTGTGATCACCGTGGTTGCTGCATTGGTGGCGCCCTCTGCCGGTTCTCTCGTGGGCTTCCTTATGTTCGGTAACCTGATCCGTGAGTGCGGCGTTTTGAATTCTCTTTCCGAAACCGCACAAAAGGTGCTGGCTAACCTGATCACCATCTTCCTTGGCATCTCCATCGCTTCTCAGATGACTGTCGAGAAATTCCTGAACGGTCAAACCATTCTGATCCTTTGCCTGGGTCTGTTCGCCTTTGTTTTCGACACTGCCGGCGGTGTGCTCTTTGCCAAATTGATTAACCTCTTCTCCAAGAAGAAGATCAATCCCATGATCGGTGCAGCCGGTATTTCTGCCTTCCCCATGTCCGGCCGTATTGTCCATAAGATGGGCCTGGCAGAAGATCCTCAGAACCACCTGCTGATGTACTCCATCGGGGTCAACGTTTCCGGTCAGATTGCTTCGGTGATTGCCGGCGGTCTGATTCTGGGCTTCTTCGGCCCTGTTGCTTGACTTCGACTTCTTTAACGAAAAAGGAGGAAACAAATTATGTTGGAATTTTTGAAAAATCTTGGTTTCACCAAGTTTAACCCTGTGGATTTTCTCAACCATCTGCCTTATTTGGTGGTCGGTATGTTGGGAATTTTGTTGGTCATCGGCATCATCATCCTGCTGACCTATGCCGTCAACTGGTTTGGTGTGTTGCTGGAAAACAGAGCCAAAGAGAAAAACAAAGAATAAAAACGGTTTCAGACCGCCCAAATCGGGCGGTCTGTTTTGCTTTAGCTTTCCAAAGGGGTGTTTTTTATGAATTATGAGATGCTGATTTCTCGGCTCGCGGCGCTGATTTCCGGGGTGCCCTATCCGGTTGCCAATTTGGCCAACACGGCTGCGCTCCTGTTTCAGCATTTAGAGGGCATCAACTGGGCGGGATTTTATTTGCTGGAAGGGGAAACACTGGTTTTGGGGCCTTTTCAGGGAAAGCCTGCCTGCATCACCATAAAGGTGGGGAAGGGGGTCTGCGGCAGTGCGGTGAAAGAAGAAAGAACATTGCTGGTTCCTGATGTTCATGCCTTTCCCGGTCATATTGCCTGTGATAATGCCTCCCGTTCCGAGATTGTGATTCCCATCAGAAAGAACGAAAAGATTTTCGGGGTGTTGGATATTGACAGCCCGCTGCCCGGCCGGTTCACAAAAGAAGATCAAAAGGGATTGGAAAAGGTCGTTTTCTGTTTGGAACAGAATTTGTTCGCCAAAGAGTAAAATATCTCTGTTTTCATATTTTGGAATATTGTCTTTCTTTTGTTCTTCGTCGGAAATATGACCTGCTTTGTCGGAAATATGACTTGTCAGATCGGGTGAAATATTCTATAATCTACTTGCGATTGATCGAGGAACAAAAAAGAGCCAACTATCGGGATTCCCTCGGACTGCTTTTCGTTGCTGAAAACAAAAAAGTTTATGTATTCTTTATTCTTTCCGATCCTCCTCTTCAAGACTTTGAGATAAAATTCTGTTATTATGAATGACAGAAATCAAAAGATGAAAGGAGAATCGATAAGCGATGAAAGCGGGAAGGGAAAAACGGTTGCCCGGAATATTTTTTCTTGCGGTTGTTTTGATTGTTTGTGCCGTCTTTTACATTCGAAGGAGGAAACCGAAATTTGAAGCCGATTTTATTCAAAAATTCGACAAAACGAAAATCAAGCGAGCAGAAGTTTTGGAAAAGCACCGGTATTAAAAGTTGCCTGTTGCTGTCGCTTTTGCCGCTTTTAACCGGCTGTTCCCCCGCGCAGGAGGAGATTTTTTCGGTCGCAAAAGGGATCCTTTCGGGCTTTAATGCGATGGTTTTTCTTTTGATTTTCCTTTGCACCGGTTATCAGGTAGTCTATCTTTTGATTGCCCTGTTCAAAAAAGATCCCATCCTGCCGGAGGGTGATTCGCACCGTTTTGCGGTGTTGGTGGCTGCAAGAAATGAAGAGGCGGTGATCGGCCAGCTGATCGACAGCATCAACCATCAGACCTATCCCAAAGAGTTGGTGCGGATTTTTGTGGTGGCGGATAACTGCACCGACCAAACCGGTGAGGTGGCCGAACAGCACGGCGCCACGGTGTTTTACCGCCAAAATAAGGAACAGGTCGGCAAAGGCTATGCGCTGGATTTCCTGCTCGGAAAGATCAAAGAAAGCGGCGGCGCAGAAAAGTTTGACGGTTATCTGGTTTTGGATGCGGATAACCTTTTGAAAGAGGATTTCCTTTGCGAGATGAATAAGGTTTTTTCTGCCGGATATCCCATTGTCAGTGCCTATCGCAACATCAAAAATTATGGCGATAACTGGCTTTCCGCCGGCTGTGGGCTGACTCTTTTGCGGGAGGCGGAGTTCCTCAATCACGCCAGAATGCAGATCAAAAGTTGCTGTGCCATTTCAGGTACCGGATTCCTTTTTTCTTCCGAAATTGAAGAAGAAATGGGCGGTTGGCCCTTTGTTTCCCTCACCGAAGATTTGGAATTCAATCTTTATCACGCCAAAAAGGGCAGAAAAATCGGATATGCCGCTGATGCCATTTTGTATGATGAGCAACCGGTGGGCTTTTCTCAATCCTGGCGGCAGCGGCTGCGCTGGTGCAAGGGATATTTGGTGGTCTGCAAAAAGGAATGGAAGTCCTTGTGGCAGGCAATTTTTTCAGGGAATTTGGCCTGCTATGATTTGACCATGAGCGTTCTGCCTGCCGTACTTGTCACCCTTTTGGGATTGGCTGTCAATCTGATATTTTCTGTGGTTTCCCTCTTTTTCGGCGGAAATTTCCTCGATTTTCTGCTTTATTTTTCCGGGGTTCTGGGCGGCACCCTTGCAACCTTTTTCGCTTTGGGGTTGGTTGCCACCATCAGCCAATGGCGCCGGATTCCGGCAACAGCAGGCAAAAAAATCAAATATCTGTTCAGTTTCCCGATTTTTATGCTGCTCTTTTTGCCCATTTGTATCCATGCCTTTTTCGCCCATGTGGAATGGACTCCCATCGCCCACAGCCGCGCCCTCACCCTGCAAGAGGTGGAGGAAGAAAAAGCATAAAACCCTTTCGCCCCATCTTCGGATGGGGCTTTTTTCTGCCTTTTTGCCGCATTTTTTCGGAGTGGAAGAGTAAAAAGATCCCCGCGAACAATCGCGGGGATCAAAGTGTTATCACATCAAAAATAACGACAGCAGGGTTAAGATCAGAAAATGAGCCGGATAAAAGAGATAGAAAAAGGCTTTCATGGGATGTTTGCCCCGCTTTCCCGAATAAAGGAGCAAAAGGGGCAAAGAAAACAGGCCGAACAACTGAATGTCGGCAGAAAAGCCGCCCGGCCAAAAGGCCAAAAGCAAAACCCCAAGGGTGAAAAGAATCAATTGCAGGCC
The DNA here is from genome assembly GCA_017421095.1 of Oscillospiraceae bacterium. Taxonomy (GTDB): domain Bacteria; phylum Bacillota; class Clostridia; order Oscillospirales; family Ruminococcaceae; genus RGIG1943. The sequence continues at coordinate 3,040 of JAFQMB010000141.1, read as the reverse complement.
TCTGGTTTTGGCGCTGATGGGCATTCTTCTTTCCTCCTCCCGCAAAGGAAGCGCCGCCAAAACGGGTAAGAGCATCCCAATAAAGCCGCAATCGAAATTCAAAAGTTCGGTCAGAAGAAAGAAAAATCCATAGGGAAGAAGCAAAAGAAAAACGCCGAACAGGCGAAACCAAAGGGGCTTTTGACTGCCAAGCAGCTTTTTTTGCGCGCGGAGTGCATAAAGAAGCAAAAGGGAACAGGCAAACCCCACCGGCACACAGAGCAGATCATCTCCCGTTGCAAGGGAATAGGGCACTTGGCAGATCAAGCCAAGGAGAGAGACGGAAAAGAGGTATTTGCCTCGGCTTCTGGTATAATGCCAGCCTTCTGCAATGAAAAAGGCAAAAATCGGGAAAGAAATCCGTCCCAAGATCCGCAAAAAAGTAAGTCGCGGGAAAAACAAATAACCCACATGGTCGATTACCATACTGATCGCCGCAATGATTTTCAGATGGTTACCATCCAAAAGGCCAAAACAAACGCCCCTTTTCGGCAAATTCAAATCGGATCCGTCCTTTCCAAACAGGATGCTCCGATTTTATCATAATTTCTCTCTTTTGCCAACGCCCTTTTGCGAAAAAGAAGCGCCTGTCGGTGCAGTTCCTTATCCGTTTTGCATCAAAATCTTTTGCTCTTCCATCAACGGATAAAAGATAACAGCAGTACCGTCTAAATCTTCTTTTTTCATCGAAACGCCGGTGATTTGGCTGTTGTCATAGGTTTTGTAATAATAAATGCCCTTTTTGGTGTTGCAGCAGGAGGTGTATCGGGTGATCATTTCCCGTTCTTCTCCGCCTTCTGTCAAAACCACGCAGCCCCTTGGCAGCTCCACTCCGCTCAAGATGTGAAAAAATTGGCCAACTCGCTGGGATTCCGATTCTCCGCAGCGGGAATTGTGCAACAAAAAGGCTGCCTTCACAAAACGGGAGGGGGAGGAGAAATCCCCCGGAAGCCCCAAGGCTCCCATCCCTCTGCTGTCTGCTTTCAGGGGCAGATCATCGGCAAAACGGGGAATGGGTTCTTTGGCAGAAAGAGAAAGATGCCGGTTCAAAAAGAAACACATCTCTTCAAAAGGGGGATTGTTGGTGAGTACCCCGACGGGATTTTGAGAAACCTGAAGTCCCGAGTCGACACTTTCCACCGTCAAAGAGCTGTTTTCGTCGGCTACCAGCCAATGCAGGGGCGTTGTGGGCAGTTCTTTGGAAAAGGTGAGATCCACCACATTGGTTTTTCCCAAAAGTTCCTTGGCTTCCGAACAATTTTTGCATTTCCCAAGCACCCAAAAGATCAATTCAAAAGGGGCGATATTATCCTTGTCTGAACGGGGTTTGTGATATTTGGCAGATCCAGGAAAATTCAGTGCCGCCATACTGAGCCCCCATTCGTTTGTGGCTTCATAATAAAGGGGCAAATCTCCGATTTTGTGTGCCATTCCGATCATGGCAGGGTGTTTTTCCAACCGGCCTGCCATCCGGAAAGAAAAGGGGAAATGCCGTGGTGTGACGGCAATATTTTCTTCGTATGATATCTCAAGATCCAAAGTTCGCCCGAAATAATGATCTCCGGCCAAAAAAGAAACGGCAGTACACATGAGAACAGAACCTCCCAAAAAGATTTCGGTTCTTATGATCACCCGACTGCCGAATCATTATTCGCCGATCAAATATTCGTTGTAATAGCCCGAGATGCCCTGGGCCACTGTGAACTGGGGAAGACCCTCCCGAAGAAACGTGTGGGTCGGGAAATGCAAATGCCCGGCCATCACCCCGCAAACAGGACTTTTTTTGTCGGTAACAAGCCGGGTGAAGGCATCGTTGATTTCGGGCGCACCCGGTTTGTTGAAAAGATAATAATCATCGCAGCCGGCCTGAAAGAAGGGGCGGTTTTCTTCTGTCACAAGCGGCATATGCAAAAAGAGCAGGGTGGGCTTTTTTTCGGCCAAAAGAAGCCTTGTTTCTTCCAATGTCTGCTCGGTGATGCTGCCGCCTCCGTTGTCAATCCCAAGGAGCAAAAGATCCCCCAAATCAAAAACCTGCAGCGGCTTTGCGGCGGAAAAGAGGGTGGGATAGTTTGCATCAAACCCTTCGGGACGATCGTGGTTGCCGCAAACATAACCGAAACGGGGAAGGTTTTGCAATGTTTTTTCTGCAAAGCGAAGGTTGGCCGGGCTGGTCAGATCCAAAATATCCCCGGTTAAAAGGGTGAAATCCGACAAAGAACATTCGGCAATCAAATTTTGAAAATGAACTTCGGGCGGAAGGGATTGCTCTTTTGTGGGGTGGCGCTCGAAAGAACCGAGAAACCCTTGCCGCACCTCCTCCCAGGCTTTGGTCTGTTTTTTTGCCGTTTCGATTTCTTCCGGAGTGGAAAGAGAATCGAAAAGAGTCAGATGGGTGTCGGAAAAATGTGTGATCCGTTTTTTGCTGATAAGTGGGATGGGAATTCGATATATCGTCCTTTTTAGTAACATTTTTCTCCCTCTTTCCCTGCTTTTTTCTTATGATAGCCCTTTTTTCTCTCTGCTGCAAGCAAAAAAAGTTTGAAATCTTTGAAACGCGCCCTTTTCTTTTTGCTGCTTTTTCGGTATACTGAAACAAAACACCGATTTTCCCGAAAGGATGAGATTTGATATGAGCCAAAAATATGCCAGTGCCCTGTTGAAATATATCCGCAAAAGCACCAGCCCCTTTCACGCGGTCAAAGAACTCTGCCGCCGTTTGGCGGATGCCGGGTATCAGCAGCTGGAGGAAACAAGCGCCTGGCAGCTGCAGCCTGAAGGGAAATATTATGTCAAGCGTTCCGATTCCTCGCTTATCGCCTTTTCTTTGCCTGAAGGGGAGGCGGATGCCTTCCGTCTTTCCGCTGCTCACAGCGATTCTCCTACTTTTCGCATCAAAGAAAACCCCATGGAAAAGGCGGCAGGAGGTGTTTGGCGTCTGAACACCGAAAAATACGGCGGAATGATTATGTCCAGCTGGATGGACAGACCCCTTTCCGTGGCG
>JAFQMB010000140.1 GCA_017421095.1 Oscillospiraceae bacterium | reverse complement strand
CTGCCTTGAGTGAACATGCGGGGAAGGGGGACCAGGCGCGCCGGTATCTGCGGCCGCTATACTGCGCGTTATCGCTCCCGGAAACCATGCTTGCAAAAGAGGCTAAGACTATGGCTCATTCTGACTCTTAATCAGGGTGTCCAGGGTTCGAGTCCCTGATGGTGTACCACTTTCTTGTGGCACCCATCCTTTGGGAGTTTTCCCTCAAAAAAATTTCATATTTCACTTGCTGTTTTACCGTTTATCGGTTAAAATAGATGCAGCAGTCGGTGTTGATTACGCCAAGGTCCCACCTGTTCCCATTCCGAACACAGAAGTTAAGCTTGGTCGTGCCGAAAATACTTGGCGGGTGACTGCCCGGGAAGATAGGTATTCGCCGACACTGCAGAGAGAGCACCTGCAAACGCAGGTGCTCTTTTTCATTCCAAGGAAGATAAAAGCCGATTATCGAAGGAGTTGTTTTTATGCCGATTTATCTGCTTCCTGTCATCATCGTTGCCTTTGTATTGCAATCTTCTTTCTGCAAAAGTTTTTCCGATTCCTGCCCCGGGAAAGAAGCCCAAAGCACTCCGGTTTTCGCCGCTGCTTTCGGCCTTTCTATCGGCCTTGCTTCCTGGGCCATCGGCGGTTTCCCCCTCACCTTTGGTCTGCCAACCATTCTCTGCGGCATTGCCAACGGTGTGGCCCTCTTCCTCTATAATCTTTCCATGATCCGGGCAGGGCAACGGGGCAGCTATTCCTTTATGATGATCTGTATGCTCTTTGGCGGTACCATCTCTCCGCTGTTGCATAGTGTCTTTTTCCTGAACGGCAGCCTGAAAACCGCCCAGTGGGTGGGAATCGCCTTGATGTGCGTTGCCTTTGTGGTAATGAATCTGAAAGGGCTCAATTTGAAAGGGAGCAGCCGAAGCTATCTTCTTTGGTGTGCCCTGCTCTTTGTTTCCAACGGCGCTTATACCATTTTGAACAACCAACAGCAGACCATGATGCAGCACACCGAGCGTTCTCAGATGCTGCTTTTGGCTTATGGTATCTCCGGCCTGATTGCGGTTGTTTATCATCTGATCACAAGGAAAGGAAAGATGCTTTCGGACTATATCCTCCCCGGACGCTCGATCCTCTATCTGGTCATCTCTTGTGCCACCGCTATTTTGGCAGCCAACCTGCTCTTTTATCTTTTCCGTTTTATGGACGCCCCCATTCTTTACACCATCGTCAACGGCGGCATCATTGCCGGCTCGGTGCTCTATGCCTTCCTCTTTTTCAAAGAGCGTCCCTCCAAAAGCCAACTGGTGGGGATTCTCCTTGCGCTGGTCAGCATTGTGCTTTTGAGTATCTGATCGGTTTTACAAGTAATACACCCCCGCCCAAATGGGCGGGGGTGTTGTGTTTATTCGCTCAAAAAGCGTTCCATCAATGCCGGGCCGGAGGGATAAAAGAGGCCGGTTTCGGCAGCAGAAATTTCGTGATAGCGATCCTTTCCGCAGACCGGATGGGTGGAGTCATAGAACAGGAAGGGCACCGGGTCGGAAGAATGGGTGCGAATGGCAAGGGGGGTGGGATGATCGGGCAAGACCAGCATCCGGAAGGGGATGTTTTGCGTTTCCAAAGCCTGGCAAATGGGGCCGATCACCTGGCGGTCGATCTTTTCGATGCTCAAAACCTTGTTGTCCACCTCGTGGCGATGGCCGGCCTCATCCGGAGCCTCCATATGCAGATAAACGAAATCTG
>JAFQMB010000139.1 GCA_017421095.1 Oscillospiraceae bacterium | reverse complement strand
CTATGTTCGGTGCCGGCGGTTATGCCTCTGCCGGAAACGCCCCCTATTATGCTTTGAACTATGGCTTTGTTCTGATGGCAGGTGCCCTGTTGGCCGGGCAGAAAGTTCCCGATTTCTTCCGTTCTCTGCGGGTGAAATATCCCCGTATTTCGGTGGTGGTTCTGCCTGTCTGTCAAACTCTGTTGTTCTTGATCTGCATCGCCTTTTTGGTGGATGCAACCTATAATCCCTTCCTCTATTTCCGGTTCTGATTTTATTTTGTAAGTAAAAGGTGGTGATTCCTTTGGAAAAAGAAGCAAAAAACAAAAAAGCGGCAGACCTGGCAGTGATCCTTCCGTTTTTTTTGGTCTTGGTGCTGTTGCCGCTGATCACCTTCTGTCTTCCCAAGGCAAACTTTTCCGAGGATGAAAACCGCACGCTGGCCACCGCACCCACCCTTCGCTTTGATACCTGGAAGGATCGCACCTTTATGGATGGGCTGGAAACCTATATGGCAGACCATTTCGTCCTGCGAACCCGCTGGGTCGAAGCCAAAGGCATCTCGCAAAAACTGACCGGCGACCGGGAGATCGGCGGTGTCTATCTCTGTAAGGATCGGTTTATTCAGGTGCAGAGCAAAACAGTTGACGAGAATCTGGAGCGCAATCTGATGACCGTTTCGGATTTTGCCGATATTTTTTCCTGCCGGCCGGTTTTGATGGTGGTGCCGGATGCTGCATCCATGCTTTCTGAATATCTTCCGCCCTTTGCTCCTGCCGCAACCCATGAAAAAGAATATGATTTGGTGAAAAATCATCTTTCCGCTGTGACCGATCTGCCGAATCTTTACGCCGCCTTTTCTGCTGTTTCGGTGGAAAAACGAGCCGATTATTATTATAAAACCGACCACCATTGGACGGTGGACGGCGCTTATCAGGCTTATACGATGCTGGGGGAATCTTTGGGATTCACGCCTTATGCTACAGATGCGTTTGAGCGCGTTTCGGGCAAAAACCCCTTTTACGGAACCCTTTATTCCAAATGTTTGATAAAAAGCGGAATCACCGCCGATCAGATGGCCATTCTGGAATACAAAGGTGAAACCCATTTTACTGTGACCGACGGCGAAGGGAAACAACTTTCCGATAGTCCGTTTTTCAAAGAGAATTTTGATCAAAAGGATCAATATTTGGTCAATTTGGGCCTCAACCGCAATGTGACGGTGATTGAAAATGCCGCCGCCGAGGGGGGGACCTTGTTGGTCTTTAAGGATTCTTATGCCAATGCGGTGGCGCCCTTTTTGTCCCTCCATTATCAAAAGGTGATCCTGATCGACCCCCGTTATTATCGCGGCGAGGTTCAGGAGATTGCCCCGGCAGGCAGTTTTGATGCGGTGCTCTTTTTGTTCGGAAGCGACAGCCTTTATCACCAAAATCAAATCTCCAAACTGATTTTCTAAGAAAGAAAGCCCGAAGCGGTCTTGTTGGCTGCTTCGGGCTTTTTGGGATACCGTTGTGAAAAACGACAAAAATGTCATATTATTTTAGAAATTTTAACTGAAAACTTGGATTTTTATCGGTTCTGTGTTATAATAACTTTAATTTGGGAATTTTTTGAAAAGGGAGGACACAGGCCTTTGGAATATAAGATCGATGTGGGCCGGATCGACACGGTCGAGGCCATTTTCGGCAAATTGGATGAAAATATCCGCGCGCTGGAAAAGGAATATGAGGTGACCGCGGTCTATCGAAACGGAGAGATCTCTCTTTCCGGGGATGCCGAATGTGTTTATCATGCCAAGCGGGCGATGGAATGTCTGATGCAGTTGGCCGAAAAGGGCGATCCCATTTCCGAACAAACCCTGCGCTATGTGTTCAGCCTGGTGCAGGAAGGAAGAGAAGGGGAGATTGCATCCCTTTCGGAAGATTGCATCTGTGTGACTGCCAAAGGGCGCCCGGTAAAACCCAAAACCTTGGGGCAACAGCAGTATGTGAATGCCATCAGCCGCAACACCATCACCTTCGGGGTGGGCCCTGCCGGTACCGGGAAAACCTATTTGGCGGTGGCGCTGGCGGTCAAGGCCTTCCGTGCCCATGAAATCAGCAAAATCATTCTCACCCGTCCTGCGGTGGAAGCAGGGGAAAAGCTGGGCTTTTTGCCCGGCGATCTGCAAAATAAGGTGGATCCTTATCTGCGCCCGTTGTATGATGCGCTTTTTGATATGCTGGGGGCAGAAAATTATCAGAAATATCTGGAACGGGGCAACATCGAGGTGGCGCCGCTGGCTTATATGCGCGGCCGAACACTGGATGATTCCTTTATCATTTTGGATGAAGCCCAAAACACCACCCCCGAACAGATGAAGATGTTCCTGACACGCCTTGGGGCCAATTCCAAGGCGGTGATCACCGGCGATATCACCCAGATTGACCTGCCCGATAAGCAAAAATCCGGTTTGGTGCAGGCAACAAAGATTCTGAAAAAGGTGGAAGATATTGCCATTATGCGCTTTACCGATAAGGACGTGGTCCGGCATAAGCTGGTGCAGGATATTATCAAAGCGTATGACCGGTATTACGAAGAACTTTCTCGCAATCAGAGAGAAAAACGACCCCACAGAGAGGAGAAATAAAGTCCCATGGAAAAAGTGAAAGTGGAGATCAGAAACAATCAAAAGGTGGTCAAGATTCCCACCGGAATCCGGATGCTGGTACGCCGCTGCTGTGTTGCGGTGCTGGTACACGAGAATTTCGGAAAGACCGCGTCGGTCAGTGTCACCTTTGTGGATGATGAAGAGATTCACAAACTGAATTTGCAATATCGGGAAAAGGATTCCGCCACCGATGTGCTCAGTTTCCCTTTGGGCGAAAATGGGTTGTATGACTATGACAACGACAGCGAATCCTATCTCTTGGGTGATATTGTGATCAGTTTGCAGCGGGCAGAAGAACAGGCCAATATGTATGGCCACACCTTCCAGCGGGAGGTTGCCTATCTGACTGTTCATTCCATGCTGCATCTTTTGGGTTATGACCATGAAAACGGCGGTCTGGAGCAAACCAGAATGCGCGAAAAGGAAGAGTTGATCATGGGCGAACTGGGGCTTTCCCGGGATATGACTTTTGTTTCTTAAAATCATACATACATAAGATCATTTGGGAGTTTTGTTTATGAATCAAAAGAACAGCAAAACCGTTTTCTGCACCCTGACCGGTCGCCCCAATGTGGGTAAATCTTCCATCCTTAATGCGTTGGTGGGGGAAAAGATTGCCATTGTGACCGATAAACCCCAAACCACCCGTACCCGAATTCAGGGGATTCTGACCAGAGATGCGGTGCAGTTTGTTTTCCTGGATACCCCGGGATTTCATCTTGCCAAAAATAAACTCTCCGATTTTATGGTGGAAACGGTGCGCCAAAGCGTGGTGGACACCGATCTGACCGTTTTTGTGGCGGATGCCTCCAGAGGAGGAAGCCCCGATGCAGGGGAACTGGCTTTGCTCGGGGAATTGAAGGCCAAGGGCCGCCGGTGTATTTTGGCGATGAACAAGGTGGATCTTTTGGAAAAGAAAGAGGATCTGCTTCCCATTCTGGATGCCTATTCCAAGGCATATGATTTTGAATCCATCGTGCCCGTTTCTGCCAAAGAGGGAACGCAGCTTTCGGTTTTGCTGGATGAGATTGCCTCTTTCGCACAGGAAGGCCCCCATTATTTCCCCGATGATACCTTAACCGATCAGCCCGAACGGGTGATTATGGGGGAGTTGTTGCGGGAACAGGCTTTGCGCCTTTTGGAACGGGAGGTTCCTCACGGCATCGGTATTTTGGTGGAACGGATGAGCGACAGGGAAGACTCAGATATCGTGGATATTGATGCGGTGATCTATTGCGAAAAAGAAAGCCATAAAGGAATTGTGATCGGCAAGGGGGGCAGTATGCTGAAAAAGATTTCCTCTGCCGCCAGGGAAGAGATGGAAAAATTTTTGGGTTGCCGGGTCAACCTTCAATGCTGGGTAAAGGTGAAAGAGGGCTGGCGCAACCGGGATTCCATCATTCGGATGCTGGGATTTGTGAAGGAATAATCCTCCAAAACGCGCAAAATTTGCAGTTTTTTCAAAGAAAAACGATGGATTTTCCCCATATAATAACCCCTGAAAAGGAAAGGGTGGGGAAAAGATGTCGGAAGAGATGATTCTTTGGGGTCGGTTTGAAAAAAGCGGCAAAATCACAGATTATCTGGCCTATTGCCGAAAAAGAGAGGATGAGAAGACGGATGCTGCTGAAAACCACAGGGCTGGTTATTTTTGAAAAAAAGCAGAGCGAGCAGGATCGTCTTCTGACCATTTTGACCCCGGAAAACGGGATGATCCTGGCGCGGGTGAACAGCCCGGGAAGAATGAAGGGAAAACTCGCCGCCGGGACAGAGTTTTTAACCTATTCGGAATTCACGCTGTTTCTTCGAAAAGAGGTGGCGGTGGTGGATGCCGCAGAGCCCAAACGCCTTTTTTACGGAATGCGAACCGATCCGGAAAAACTGGCTTTGGCCGCTTATTTTGCCCGTCTTACTTATGACCTTTTTTCTTCCGCTGCAAAGGAAGATTGCGCAGGGGCGCTGCGGCTTTTTTTGAACACCCTTGCCTTTTTGGAAGAGGATAAAATGCCAAAAGCGCTGTTGAAAGCGGTGTTTGAAATGCGCTGTATGGCCATGAGCGGTTACCGCCCCGATCTTTCCGCCTGCCGAATTTGCAAAAAAAGTGCCGGAGATATGGTTTTCTTCCTCCCTCAGCGGGGGCAGCTGATCTGCTCGGAATGTGAGAATCATAGCGCGGAAGAAAAGATTCCCTTAAACGGAGATTTGCTTTGCGCCATGAAAAGCGCCATGTCTTCCGATCTGAAAGAAGCCTTTTCCTTCCGGTTGGGAGAAAAAAATCTCCTTTGCTTTGCCTTTCTTGCAGAAAGTTATTGTATTGCCCGGTTGGAATATCTGCCGGCAACCCTTCGTTATTATAAAAGCATCTGCGAAAGTTTGGAGGCATATATGCCGCCGACGTTTTCGGGAGAGAATCCCGAGAAAGGAAGTTTATGACATACGATCAAACCAGATATGAAGCCGTTTTGGAATTGGATAAAATCCGTTTAAAGGTGGCTTCTTATGCCCATATTGCCGGCGCAAAAGAGGCGCTTTTGTCTGTGCATCCGGTGACCGAGGAGCAGGATGCTGCCCGTCTTTTGGAGGAAACCGACACCGCCTTGCAGTTGATCCAGCGATATGGCACACCGCCCCTTTATGGGGTGGCCGACCCCACTTCGTCGGTTAAGAGAGCCTCTTCCGGGGGCTGTCTTTCCATGGGGGAATTGCTGCGTCTTTGTGAAACCTTGCGGGGAGCAAGAGAATTGGACCGTTTCGGTCAGTCCTGTCAAGGGGAGCTTGGAATTCTTTCGGATTTGTTTGCCGCACTGATTCCCCAAAAATCGGTGGAAGACCGGATTCAGGGCTGCATCATCAGCGAAGATCAGATGGCCGATTCTGCCAGCAGCAAACTTTCTGATATTCGAAGACAGATCCGTCAGGCGGATACCAAGGCCCGCCAGGTTTTGGAGCATTTGGTGCGCTCTTCCACCCACCAGAAATATTTGCAGGAGCAGATCATCACCCAAAGAGACGGTCGGTTTGTTTTGCCGGTAAAGAGCGAACATAAGGCTGAAATCCCCGGCTTGGTTCACGATTCTTCCGGCAGCGGCGCCACCTTGTTTATTGAACCTTTGGCGGTGGTGGAGGCCAACAATAAAATCCGGGAACTCCAACAGGAAGAAAAGGAAGAAATCCGCAAGATTTTGGAAGAACTCAGCCGGGAAGTGGCGCTGATGGAGCAAATCTTCCTTTCGGATTATAAAGCCCTTTGTGCCTTGGATGTGATCTTTTCCCGTGCCGCATACGGTGCTGCTATCGGCGGAATGAAGCCGGCGCTCAACAGCCGCGGCAGAGTGAATCTGCGGGGGGCAAGACATCCATTGATCCCCAAAGATCAGGTGGTGCCCATCGATATTCATCTGGGCAAAGAGTTTGACACCCTTGTGATCACCGGCCCCAACACCGGCGGCAAAACGGTGAGTTTGAAAACCCTCGGCCTTCTTTCCATGATGGCCGCCTGCGGCTTGCTGCTTCCTTGCAAAGACCAAAGCGAGGTTTGTATTTTTGAAAAGATTTTAGCCAGCATCGGGGATGAGCAGAGCATCGAACAGAGCCTTTCCACCTTCTCGGCCCATATGACACACATTGTGTCGATTTTGGAAGAGGCAGGCCCCGGATCGCTGGTTTTGCTGGATGAGCTCGGAAGCGGAACAGACCCGGTGGAGGGGGCTGCTCTTGCGGTGGAGATTTTGCAGCAACTGCGTGCTTTCGGCGCGATCACGGCAGCAACCACCCACTATGCAGAACTGAAACTTTATGCACTGGAAACAGCCGGCGTGGAAAATGCCTGCTGCGAATTCGATGTGGAAACCCTGTCGCCCACCTATCGGCTGCTGATCGGGGTGCCCGGGCGAAGCAATGCCTTTGCCATTTCCAGAAGACTGGGTCTTTCCGAAAAACTGATCCAGCGGGCAAAGGATCGGATGAGTGCCGAAAACACCCGATTTGAAGATGTGGTTTCCTCGTTGGAGCTCAGCCGTATCGAGGCGGAAAAAGAGCGCAGAGAGACCGAAAAACTGCGTCAGGAAGCACAAAAACTCAAAGAAGAAACCGAACAGATCCGCGCCAAACTGGAAACCCAAAGAGAGGCAGAGATCGAAAAGGGAAGAAGAGAGGCCAAGCGGCTTTCGGAAGAGATTCGCAGAAAGGGCCAGGAGATGATCGACGAGTTGGAGGCCCTCCGCAAGGCCAAAACTGCCGCTGATCTGGAGCAGCGAACCATCAGGGCGCGCCAGGCGCTCAAACAGGGAAGCAAGGAACTTTCCGATCTGGCCGATCCGGTCAAGAATCCCACCGAAAAAAGCGGCTATCTGCCTGCCAAGGATTTGAAGGTGGGGGATGAGGTTTTAATGGTGGAACTGGGGACCACCGGTGTGGTGGCTGCCCTGCCCGATTCCAAGGGAAGAGTGAAGGTGCGCAGCGGTTCGATGAGCACCACCGTGCCCCTCTCCGGCCTGATGAAGGCAGAAAAACAGCCCAAAAAGAAAAAGCCGACCACAAGCGTTCGGCGAACGGTTTCGGGCGACAGACCCACGGGAGGCAGTATGACCGAGGTGATGCTGTTGGGAATGAATGTGGAAGAAGCCTTAATGGAGTTGGACCGTTTCTTGGATCGGGCGGCCATGAGCCATATTCAAACGGTGCGCATTGTCCATGGAAAGGGCAGCGGTATTTTGCGCAGCGCGGTGCAAAAGCATCTGAAACACCATAAACAGGTGGCAGAATTCCGTCTCGGTGTTTATGGGGAAGGGGAAAACGGTGTGACCATTGCCACATTAAAGTAACCTTGCCTTGACAAATGCCGGGGGATTCCGTTATAATCTTTTTCAGACCGTTTTTCGGTCTGACTTGGGTCTTTAGCTCAGTCGGTTAGAGCAGCGGACTCATAATCCGCCGGTCCAGGGTTCGAGCCCCTGAAGACCCACCAGGAAAAGCCGAGTGCAAAAGCACTCGGCTTTTCAACTAAATCCACCCTTGCGGGTGGGTGAAATATTGCTTCGCAATGTGAAATACGCCTGCGGCGGTGGGTGGATTTAATTTCACTTGATGCGTCAGCATCAAATTTCCCAATTCACGAAGTGAATTATTTCACCGTGAGCGTAAGCGAACAATTTCACCAAAACTGTGAGCG
>JAFQMB010000018.1 GCA_017421095.1 Oscillospiraceae bacterium | reverse complement strand
TTCTGATCCTCTTCCATAATACGAATGTTATACGCACAGGCCTTTCCCTCTTTGGTCCAGCCGGTGTTTTCTAAACAACCCACGGTGTTTTTTTGGCGGTAAAGGTAATAGGGCATATAACCGGCATCATAAAGGAATTTCTCTCCGGCTGCGGTCATTTCGGTGGCCAGAGAGCGACGGATTTTATCCCCTGTCGGATCAAAGCCTGCTTCGGCGCGATAATCGGCAGAGCGCTTTACCGTCAAGGTATGCAGGGTGATGTTTTCCGCCCCAAGAGAAACCGCTTTGGACAGGGAACCGATCAGATCTTCGGTATCCTCTCCGGGCAGGGCTGAAATAAAGTCCATATTGATGTTGTCAAAACCGCATTCTCTGGCCATGGCAAAGGCTTCCAACACCGAAAGAGGGGTGTGGCTTCTGCCGATGGCCCGCAGGGTTTCGTGTTTGAAGGTTTGGGGGTTGATGCTGATGCGGTTCACCCCATGGGATCGGATACAGAGCAGTTTTTCACGGGTCAGCGTATCGGGTCTGCCGGCTTCCAGGGTATATTCCATTCCCTCGGTCAAAGGAAAATGGGTTTTGATGGCCAAAAGAAGCCGATCCAACTGAGAAACAGAAAGCACTGTTGGTGTGCCGCCGCCGATATAGACGGTATCCAGTTTCAGATTTGCTTCCTTTGCCGCTTTGGCGGTCACCGCCAGTTCTTTTTCCAGGGTGTCCAGATAGGGGTCAATCTCCTTTTCCGGATGCTTGCCGATGGCCTTGGAAATAAAAGAGCAGTAACGGCATTTGGTGGGGCAGAAGGGAATAAAAACAAAAAGGGAATAACTGTCCCTTCCGGTTTGTTCCAAAATGGGAGTTTGGGTTTCCAAAGTGTCCAACAGCAGATTGATTTTATCCGCTTCCACCAGATAATCTTCCGCTAAAACGGTGCGGATTTCTTCGGTGCTTTTGCCCTCTTTTGCCCAGGTGCGGGTGTTTTTCACCGGCCGAATCCCGGTGTAAATGCCGTAAGGCAACGTAAACCCTGCAGATTCGCAAAGGAGGGGATAGGCAAGCTTGGCCAACGCCAGATTCACCGTTTCTTTTTTGCCGTCTTTTGTGACACATTCTACAATTTTCTGTTGTCCCAACTCCTGCCAGATCACCCGGGCGGTTTTGGTTTCCGGATCAAAAAAGGTGATCAGTGCGGTTTCTTCCCGATTCAAATTATCGGGAAGTGAATCCAACTGCTTTGTCACCACCGGAGCAAAAGGGAAAAAGGCCGCCAACAGACTTTGCAGTTGATAGGCGTGGCCGTGGCCGATTAAAAGTAGCTGCATGCCGCAGGCTCCTTTCATAAATTCGTTATTTCAAAAACATATTGCGTGCCAACTCTGTTTTGGCGGAAACAACCGGTCCGTGACCGGTGCAAAGGATGGTTTCGGGGTCTTTTTTTCGCAAAAGCGCCCCGATTTTTTTCAAAGAGAGGCGTAATGCCGTTTCATCCCCGGTGGGCAGATCGCTTCTGCCGCAGGAACCGGGAAGAAGGGTGTCACCGGTAAAGAGAAAATCGTCTGTTTCATATAAAACACCGCCTGCGGTGTGCCCGGGAACAAAATGAATTTTCAAGCTGATTCCATCAAGAGAAAGTTCCCCCGTCTCGGGCAGGTAGTTTGCCTCGCATCCTGCAAATTGCCGGCCGAACAACCAGGCGACATTGGCCGGGTTGCCTGCTTGCAAACAGGGGGCATCTTCCTTTGCGATATAAACCGGACAGGAAAAAGCGGAAATGAGTTCCGGCAGCGAAAGAATGTGGTCATAATGGCCGTGGGTCAAACAGATGGCCTTGAGTTCACAGCCGGTTTCTTTCAACGCCTTTTTCACCGACAACACCGAGGCGCAACCCTCAATCAACAGCGCAGCGCCGGTTTCTTCCTTAGCAAAAAGATAGGAGTTGGCAGCCTCGCCGCCCTCGTAAAGCAATTTGCAAATTTCTGCCATTTTGCGCTCCTTATTTCTTTGCCCAGGTGTCGGTATCCAGCCAGATGGTCACCGGGCCGTCGTTATGAATTTCAACCAGCATATCAGCGCCAAACACACCGCTCACCACCTTTTTTGTGCCCAGTTTTTGCAGCTTTTCCATAAAGGATTCATAAAGGGGAATGGCGGTTTCGGGGCGGGCAGCCCCCAAAAAAGAGGGGCGTCTGCCGTGGGAGGTGTCGGCATATAACGTGAATTGAGAAACCACCAACGCTTCGCCGTTTATATCGCCCAAAGAGCGATTCATCTTGCCGTTTTCATCCTCGAAAATCCGAAGATGAAAAACCTTTTCCGCCAAAAGAGTCGCTTCAGCCTCGGTGTCTTCTTCTCCCACTCCCAAAAGAATGCAAAGCCCTTCACCAATTTCGGAATGGATTTGATTGTCGATGGAAAGGGTGGATTTCTTTACCCGTTGGATCAAAGCGCGCATGGTTTTCTCCTTTTATCATCAGGTGTTGGAACGGGAAACGCTGATAACCCCACGGATCTTTCGCAGTTTGTCCATGATGGATTTCAAATGTTCCAATCCGTCGGTTGTCACCGTCATGGTGATCATTACATTGGTGTTTTTCATCTCTCTGGCATTGATGGTGTGGATGGGAATGCGCATATTGGAAAGGGCAACGGAAATATCCGCCAACATACCGGTCCGATCAATGGTAACAATATCAATGCTGGATTTGAAATGAACATTGGCTTTTGCGTCCCAATGAACCGGGATCAGACGGGCCATAGCCTCTTCGTTATCTGCCATATTCCGAACATTGACACAGTCTTTCTTGTGGACACTGACCCCGTGGCCTCTGGTGATAAAGCCCACAATCTCGTCACCGGGAACCGGGTTGCAGCATTTGGAACACTTCACCAGACAGTTGTCGATCCCCTCCACGATGATACCGCCCGAACTGGTGATGCGTTGGCGGCTTTCCTCCACCACATTGATCACAGGCGTTTTTTCCTGCTCCTGATAATTCTTGGCGTATTCATCCTTGATGCGGGGCATCAGTTTGGAGAAATTCAAACCGCCGTAGCCGATGGCGGCATAAAGATCCAATGTCGAATCGCAATGCTGGCGTTTGGCAATGGCATAAAGGAATTCTTCGTTTTGGGCAGCGGTCAGATTGATGCCGGCTCTGCGGAATTCCTTTTCCACCTCCGCTTTGCCGCATTCAATATTTTCTTCCCGCTTTTCTTTTTTGAACCAGGCGCGGATCTTGTTGCGGGCTTCACCGGTTTTCACCTGTTTGAGCCACTCGCGGGAAGGTCCCTTATCGGCAGATTTGGTGGTTTGAATTTCCACAATCTCGCCGGTTTTTACCTGATAATCAAAACTGACAATCCGACCGTCCACCTTGGCGCCGATCATCTTGTTGCCCACCGCCGAGTGAATGGCATAGGCAAAGTCGATCACATTGCTGCCGGCAGGCAGATTGATCACATCCCCCTTGGGGGTAAAGACAAACACCTCTTCAGGGGCAATATCCGATTTGATGGTGCGAAGAATATCCTCGGCATCGCCGCTTTCGGCCTGTGCCTCCAAAAGCTGACGAACCCAGGAAAGCCGCTCGTCCATCTTTTCGCTGCCCGAGACCCCCTCTTTATATTTCCAGTGGGCGGCAACACCGTATTCAGCGGTGTGGTGCATATCAAAGGTGCGGATCTGGACCTCAAAGGGCACCGAATCTCTTCCGATGACGGTGGTGTGCAGCGATTGATATCCGTTGGTCTTGGGG
>JAFQMB010000138.1 GCA_017421095.1 Oscillospiraceae bacterium | reverse complement strand
CGGTCATAAGCGCCGTCGCCATTGGTGTCTTTGGTGAATTTCATGGCAATTTCTTTGAATTTATCGAAATTCCAGGTACCGTTTTTATAATAGACATCCGGTGTGTCCACCCCTTCGTCGGAGAACATATTTTCATTATAAAAAACCACCAGAGGCTTGGCATTGTTGGCCGGAGAAACACCGTAAATCTTCCCGTTATAGCTGAACAGGTCATCCATAATATCTCTGTCCAGATTGGCATCTTCCATATTGCAATAAGGGGCCACATCCTGCACATAGCCGATCACTGCCATATAAGGGAAATTGGCTGCACCGGCATGAATCAGATCATAAGGCTTTCCGGAGGCAACCGCTGCAACCAGTTTTTGTTCGGTTTCATCATATCCGCTGGTGGCAAAGTCGATGGTTCTTCCGGTATCGGTTTCAAACTGTTTCATCGCCTGGGCTGCAGGATGGGAAAGATCGTTGCGATCCAAACCCGAGAACATAAAACTGAATCCGTTGTTTGCCTCTGCCTCATAACTGCCGCCGCCGGAAGGTTCCGGTCCGCAGGAAGCAAGATTCAGACACAATGCCGAAAAGCAAATGCAGACTGCCAATAACAATGCCATTTTTTTCATCAGAGAGTTCCTCCTCTGCCTGGGTGTTTTTGCTGTTATGAGTATATCATTTTATATCAAAAATTTCATTTGTCGGAATGTTCAAACTTTCCAAACCCGAATTGTATAACCTCGCCAAACTGTTTCCTTTCACCGCAAATCAGGACAACAATTTATCCTCTGCCTTGCCCTTTTCATCCCGCTTTTCTCTTTCATCCCCGTCTTTTTCCGTTCAAAAGAAAACACCCTCATTCCGCAAAGAACAAGGGTGCCAAATCTTCATCTGCCAACAGTAAATCCAAAAATTCTCCATAGCTCTTCACACCGTCAACCTGTCCGTTCACCTTCAAATAGGTGTCGTTGACCTTGTTGGAAATTTCTCCCACCGGTGTTTCAAACTGCTTCCAATAATCTGACTGCAGCCGACGGTCGGCCCAAACCTGATCGTTGATGCCGGCAGCGATTTCCAAACAAAGGTCACGGTCTGCTTCATAAAGGGCGTTTTCAGTATAATTCATCATCAAAAGACAACCGCTGTATTGCAGGGCCGGATCTTTTGAAAGCAAACAGGCCTTTACTGCCAGAAAATTGGCCTCCTCTTCCCGCATGGCACCCCGCTGGTGCATCATCTCGTGGCAGATGGTGGCCCCCCAGGTGTGTTCCGGGGTGTGGACATTCACATTGGCTTCCAAGGTAAACGGGAAGAAAATGCCTGTGATCCGCGCATAAGACATTCCGATGCTGAAAAACACCGGCTTTGCAGACTGATGCTCGATGGGAAGCAGCAATTTATCCTCTTTTGCGATCTTTGCAACCGCCCGGGCCGCCGATACAGAAAGGGCTTCAAAATCTGCCGTCACCGCCAGTTTTTCATCTCTTGTCTGCTTTTTGGCCAACTCGTTCGCCAAAGAAACCTGGTAGCGATAAAGTTCTGCCAGTTTCTCTTTTGTTTCGGGTACAACCTGCACCCCATTAGCCTCCGCCCAGGAGATGCGCTGATAATTGCCACCCCCGAGGAAAACAAAACAGGAAAGAAGCATGGAAATTGTGAAAATCACCGAAAGAACACCCGAAACCAGCCGACGAAGCCGCCCTTTTTTGCCAATCATCCGCACAAGAAAAACAATCAGCAGCAAAAGCCAAAGGGCAACAAAGACCAAAATCAAAATTTCCGCCAGAGAAACAGGCAAAAGTTTTGTGATGCTTCCAAAGGCGCCGGCCAAAGGGGTGTAAACGGTGCGGGCATACCATTCAGCAACCGACTCTTTTTTATAAAAAAGCACCCAAAAGACCGCCGCAAGAGAGGAAAAGAGCAGCATTAAAAGCCGCCCCCACCCAAAAATCGGCCGTCTTTTCTTTTTCTTTTCCGATGTAAAAGGCAGCGGGACCGTTTCCTCTGTTGGAGGCTCTTCCCCCAATCCCTCTCGCTCAAAATCCGTCTGCTCTTTGAGCAGGGGAATGGCGATTTCATCCGAGGTATATCCCTCGGGCAGTTTTTCCCATTCTCCCAAATTGCCCGGCAATTCCTGCTCCCGCCAATCTGCCTTGCTCTCTTTTTGGGCATATTCGATCACCGCAATGGGCCCGGTTTCTCTTTCCTGTTCTGTCACCGAATGCGCTTGGCTTTCATTTTTCTCCGCCGCAGGCAGTTCCAAAGAAGCTTCGCCTGTTTTTTCTTCCCCGGCGGAATGCTCTTCCAAAACCGGCAAAAGGGCAGCCTCTGCCGCCTCTTGTTCGGCCAACTCTCTTTCTTTTTTTCTTGCCAGCGCCCGGGCTCTTGCCTCTTTCAGCCGAAGCGCATCACTTTTTCTCTCTTCCAAGACAGAACCCTCCTGTCCAGTTTATTTGATCCCATCACCAGGATATATGCCTGTCTGATGCAGATTATGCCTTCGACACATTCTATCATATTTTTTCCCCTTCGTCACCCACCCGAAGAAAAAAAAGATCACAAACCCCAAAAAAGATGCATAAAATAAACAAAATCCCCTTCAAAAGGCGGTGAAACCCGTGTCTGTTCCTCCTTTTTTCCCTCTCAACCGGCGCAACAAGAAATCTTCGCGGCGCAGATCAAGGCACAAAAAATTTTTCACCTGTCTGATCGGCTTGGTTTTGGTTGTACTCCTTCTTTTTCTTTTGGCAGACCATTCCCTTCGTGATGTTGCCGACCCCATTTTGCAGCAGACCGCCGCAAGAGAACTGCTGCATCTGTTGGAAGAAACCGCCGCCAAAGTGATGACAGATCAGCCGCCTCTTCTCTCCCTCACCCGAAATCAAGAGGGAAGCATCACCGATTACCGGCTGGATACCGCAAGGCTGCAGCAGATCAAATCCCTGCTCAGCAGGGAGATTTCCGCCCTGTTTGCTCAAAAAGAGCCCATTTGCGTTTCCCTTCCCCTGGGCAGTCTTACCCCCTTTGTCCTCTTTTCCGGCAAAGGACCCGATCTCTCTTTCCGTCTTCTTCCTTTGGGCAGCCCCGACCTGCAACTGGTCAGCAGTTTCACCTCCGCCGGCATCAATCAAACCCTCTATTCCCTCACCCTTGAAATCTCCCTCACCCTGCTCACCGGCTTTCCTCTTGGCAGTAACAAAGTCGATTTTTCTGCCAGCATTCTTCTTTGTGAACAGGGCATTGTTGGAAAAACCCCCGGCTTTTTGGGCAGCTGGAAAATATAAAAAAGCGCCCGGGCCAAAGGCCCGGGCGCTGCCTGTTTTCTTTTTCAGGGTTTATTTTCTGTGATATTCATAATAGCCGATGACGCTGCGCTGGGTGCCCGAGGCCTTATCATACCCCTGGATGGTCACCCCGTTCAAGCTCATCAGCTGGCCGATCCGAACACTGTCCAGATCGCCGCGGAAGGCAAAAGTATCCCCCACCCGAAGCAGGATCTCGCCATCTTTGATGTTGACGCTGCCCTCTTTGCCGATGATCTTTTCGCTTCCGTCCGGCATCCGCATAGTAGCATAGGCAATGTGCTTATCATTGATATGTTCATATAATTTTTTGATGGCTTTCGCCTCTTTTAAGTCTTTCAGCCAGCCCATTTTCCCACACCCTTTTTTCATTTTTTCCAGTATATCATATTCTGCCGCCCTTTGCAAACGGCCCAAAAAGATTTTTCTGTGGGGGAGCCTTTTTAGGGCTCTTGCAGGAAAAGCCTCTCCTGCTGGGAGAGGTAGCACGCAGAGCATAGCGGCGAGGGCGGCATGTTCCCATCTGCAATATTTTTATCGAAAAACGATAAAAAACTATTGACAAACAGAAATAATGCGGTTATGATAGGGGCGAAACGGGGCATGATATTCCCGATCCAACATCATTTCAGAGGTGTTTTTCTATGAAAAAGAAACATATTCACCGTTCGGTGATGATCTCCCTTGTGCTTTCAGTCCTCTTTTTTCTCTGCCTTTTTGTTGCCGCCTGTCTGATGCCGGGGATTGTTTCGGCGCTGATCCATCTCCATGACCATCTGCCCGGTCGGGAGGCCATCGGTGATAACGGTGTAGTGGGTCTGTTTCTCTTGGCATATGGGGTGCTTTTCACCGCCGTGGCTGCCAATATCATGCTCTTTTGGCTGCTTCTTCGGGTGAAAAATGCTCTGGTCTTCACCGAAAAAAGCGTTTCCCTGGTTCGGGGGATTTCCTGGTGTGCCATGGGAGTGGGGGGCTATTTCCTGTTGTTGGGATTTTATTTCCTCATCGCCCTGGCCATCGGCTTCTGCGCACTGTTTATGGGGCTTTGTCTGCGGGTGGTGAAAAACGTCATCGAGGAAGCCACCGCCATCAAGCAGGAAAACGACCTGACCATCTGATAATAAAGGAGAGAACCGCCCATGATCGTTGTAAATTTGGATGTGATGATGGCCAAACGGAAGATCTCTCTGAATGAACTTTCCGAAAAGGTGGACATCACCCCCGCCAACCTATCGATTTTGAAAAATAACAAGGGAAAGGCCATCCGCTTTTCCACTTTGGACGCCATCTGTCGGGTTTTGGATTGTCAGGTTTCCGACCTGTTGGAATACAAAGAAGACGCTGATGCCTGACAAACTTTGCATTGAGAGGAGAAAAGATTGGTATGAAGAGAATCGCAAAATTTTTTCCTGTTTTCGAAGGCATCCTTCGATCGTTTATCCTCTTTTTTCTTTGTGACTGGGCTGTTTCTATATATGAGCCTTCTTCCCTGCTCTTTGATACTGTTTTTGCGGTCGGAATCATCGGTTATGCGCTGGTGTTGTTTTTTATCAACAAGCAACAGAAAGATAATCGCAGTCTGATAAAATCCTTTCTTTTCGGCTCCTTGTTCTTCTTTGTCGCATCTGTTTTTGCTTTTTATAGCAAAATTGATACCCCGTGGAATTTTATGCCCGTCCGTGAATTGGGGAACGGCGACGGTATTGCCCTCTTATCGATATTCGGATTGTATTTCGCCCTCACTTTTGTGATACGCTTCTTGCTCTTTATGTTCTTTTTCTCTCAAAACAAAAAGAGCCGTGTTCCGTTTTTTGTTTCGTTAGGGATTGTCTTGGCTTTGCTTTGTTATATGGCAATCGATTCGTATGTCTGGAATGTAAAATATTACGACCGAGAAGAAGTATTGGAACTTTTTCAAAGTGCAAATCCAGAGATTAGAATGAACGACCATATTACCGAACTTCACAGCAGAATGCCGTATTCTCAACTAAATGCTTCGGATATTATTGAATTACGGGATACTTCTTCCTCTGACATCGAATGGCAGGAATCTTATATTTGGGTTTTGTTTTATTCTTCCGAAGACAGCGTGTCAGAAGACCTAAATAACCCCTATTTATCTCGTTCATGCGTTGTTGCATACGATAAAAACATTATTATTTATGGGAGCGAAGAAAGTGCCGGCGCATTGTTAGATGTTTGCAAAACGCTCTTCCCGGAAACCTATCAGGATGTAAACTAAATAAGCAACAAGAAGCAAGAGCACCGAATCATAATTGGAGCGAAGCGCAAAGAGACAACCGGTTAACCGAAAGGAAGGAGAAAATATGAAAAAACTGCTTGCGATTGCATGGATCATTCTGTCACTGTTCACTTTATCCGGATGCGACAGTTTGTTACGCGAAGGGCCCGACCAATATATGTATAAAGATCAGCTTGGCTATTATTATGCGATTTACCACGCGGCAGAAGAATATGAAACCTATGGTGATATTTTTGCCTTTCAGTGGGATTGGGCATATGTGCAGACCGACCCGGAACAAGAGGTTGAAGATTTGAACAAAGCATTGGGGTTTGAAAGCGGCCTCCACAAAATGGATGTATTTTGGGGATATCCCATGCGCATTGTGTTTGTTTATAAAAACGAAGTGATCTATGATTACCTGTATGACACATCTTATTTGTCTTTTGAGCATGTGGGAAACCGCATTTATCCCGATGATGAAATTGTGGTGGAAAAGAAGAAAAAACACGCATCGGTTTGCCTGGCCGCTGCAAAACGCATGACGATATTAAAAAGCGAAAGTTCTTTTCAGGATTTTGTTGTTGAAAATGATGTGGTGAAACTATCCTGTGATATTATGATTGAAAACAGCACTTCTTCCGATAAAACTGTTTCGATCCTTGCAAATTTTGAAGAAGACAAAGAAAACGGACTGTTGAAAGAAGCAAAAATTGTTGGTGTTGATCCGGAAACGAACAACGATTATTTTGTCATTCCCGCATATCAAAGCAAGAGGTGTCGTGTTGTTTTTATTGGCACTTTCGGAGGAAATGATCAGAAACAAAACAGATTGTTGCCTGAATTAAAAGTGATAGAGAGAAGCGCACAATAAAACCGACCATCCGGACGCCATCTGTCGGGTTTTGGATTGCCAGGTTTCCGACCTGTTGGAATACAAAGAAGACGCTGACGCCTGACAAAATTTGCATTGAAAGGAGAAAAGATTGTTATGAAGAAAATCGCAAAATTTTTTCCTGTTTCTGCAAAAAAGAATCTGCTTCGATGGTTTTTTATCGTTTTGTTTTCCATACAAATTACGTTTTGTGTTTTTCCGTTTGCCAGCGGCGCCGAAGGATTAAACGTGGTTGTCCCTTTGTTTTACCCCTTTTGCCTGTTTTATGGACTAATCAAATGGGGAACCGTTGGTGTCTTGTTGATATTCCTTGCTCTCGCAAATTTGGCTAGCCTCATCTTGGCGCTGTATGATGTTGCAAAGGGAATATGGAAATGGGTTACACTTTCTCCTGTTGTTTTTTATATCGGCAATATCATTCTCACGATTTATCTGATCTGCAGCGGAGATCACAGTCATTCAATATTTTTCTTGCTGCTTTCTGTTCTCGAAAATCTTTTTGTGATCACCTTGTTATGTTTCACCTGGAAAACAAATCGAATGAAATGAAAACAAAGAAGACGCCTGACAAAATCCCATTATCTGCAAAGGAGGGATTCCATTGACCGCCTTTTATAACATCGGAAGTTTGGTTTTGGGCCTGGCAGCCTGGCTTCTTGCCCTTTTGGCCATCAAAAACAGACAAAACAAACCTGCCCATTTTCTCTCGGTCGGCAGTTTTTCTGCCTGCGCCCTTTCTCTGCTCTTTCAAATTTTCGAAGTGGGCAACCGGGTTTCAAAAGGAGATCTTTCCGCGGTGATGGACACCATCCGGGCGGTGATGATCGCCGCTGCCCTTTTGGTCCTCGTCACCGTTATTTTGAATCTATTTGCGCTGACAAAAGCAAAAAGCAAGGAGTGAATATCTATGGAAAATATCCAAGTAACGCAACCCCAGCCTTCCCCTATTTCCCAAAACTCTTCTGCCCCGAAAGAGGAAACGCTCCTCTCTCCCGCCCTCTCATTCTTCGCCCTCTTTTCGCTTTTGGCAGGATATCTCTTTTGCAGAGCCTTTCCGGCAATGGCCCATTCTTCGGGCAGTCTGCTTCTGCTTCTCATTTTGTATCTCATCACCGCCATCCTTTTGAAATGGTACAAAAGTTTTGCTCGAAAGCCCCTT
>JAFQMB010000137.1 GCA_017421095.1 Oscillospiraceae bacterium | reverse complement strand
GGTCTTTTTTTCTGCAGCAAAAGAATTTTTCGTTCTCTTTGCCTGTTTCTCCGAAACTGTCGTTTTTGAAAAATCCCGATCTTTGTTTTCATCTCTTGGCGATTCTTCTTGGGGTTTTGTCGCGCCTACAGTTTGTTTTTGGAGCTTCTTTTCCCCGTTTTTACGCCGGTTTCTCCCCTTTTTTTCACTCTTCTCCCCCACAGGCAGCAGGACAAAACGCAGAAAAAGAAACCGAAGGGTAACAGAAAATTCTTCTGTTTCATAAGAGACCAAAAGGGTTGCCGAACACAAAAGAAGCACCAGCAGCGCCAAACAGACACCGCCGAAAATGAGCCACCCCGTCATTCGGCTTCCCCCCTCTTAAACGCCTTATTGTCCGGTCAATTCTCTTCCGGTTCCGATTCCGGAGCCTCTGTCATCTCCATCTCCGGCACATAGATCTGTTCTTCATCCGCGCCGGGTTCCTGCTCCTGTCTGGGCAGCGGAGGCAGATCCTCCAGACTGCGCATTCCAAAACAACGCAGGAAATTATCGGTCACCCGATAGGCCACCGGACGGCCGGGCAGATCCAATCGCCCTGCCTCTTCCAAAAGGCCTTTTTCCTGCAAATTGGCCACCACACCGGAAGAATCCACCCCACGCACCTGTTCAATAAAGGAACGGGTAACCCCCGGTTTGGAGTTATATGCCACCACCGCCAACACCTCCATTGAGGCTTGGGAAAGGGGAATATTCCGTTTGATATCCAGCGCTGCCTGCACAAAAGGAGCAAATTCCTGTCTGGTCATTAACTGCCAACCTCCGGGCAGACTGATCAGCATCAGGCCGCTTCCGGTGGTATCATATTTGATCTGCAAAGCAGACAAAATCTCGCCGATAGTCTGTTTATCCGTTTCGAAAATTTCTGCCAATCGGGAAGCGGGAATGGGATCTCCGCTGGCAAACAAAACCGCCTCGACTCCTGCGGTCATCTGTGCATCCATCAAACCTGCTCCTCTCCTTCCGTCTTTGCCGTTTCATCCGCATCCAAACGGGCATAATCGGCCAAAATATTCTCTTTCCCGGCATTTCGGTCCCGCAGGGAAACCCGCATCCGATCATCCACCGTGATCCGGCTATCCTTCATCAGTTCCAAAACCGCCAGGAAGGTTGCAACCAACTCGCTTCGATCCTCTGCCAGGGCATAAAGGTTTTTCAAATCCTCATAGGCCGCCCGATAAAGGCGATCCAAAATGACCACAATCCGACTGCGAACCGACACCACCCGACGCTCCACAATAGGAGCAAAGGTTTCTTTCGGCGGCGGCAGGCGGCGAGCCGATTTGCCCACCACGCTGAAATAGGCTGCCAACAATTCCTCTTTGCGGTGGCTGCGCCGATAGGTCATATCCGTTTCAATCTCGGCCTGGGCCCGAACAAAGAAATCATACATCACATTTTTCAAAGAAAGTTTTGCCGCCATCTCTTTGCAGATCTGATATTCCAGCAACTGGCCGGTCAATTCCTGTTTCAGCGCGTCTGCCTCTTCATGTTTGGGCAGCAGTTCTCTGGATTTAATCAATACCAGATGGGCAGCCATTTCCAAAAATTCGCTGGTGAGATCGGCTGTTTCCTGCATCTCTTCGATGGCACGCATATATTGCTCCACCAAAACGCTGATCTCAATGTCATAAATATTCAGTTTGTGTTTGGAAATCAGGGTCAGGATCAGATCCAGAGGCCCTTCAAAATCCGCCACACGGAAGGTCAAAGAATCGGCCATCTGTTCCCTCCCCCTTTCTGTTTTGATCAACAATCAATAAAGAAATCCGATAAAACCGGTAAGAATATCCAGCAGCGAAAGGATCTTCTCCTGGAAGAAGCCGATTACCGGGTCAAAAAATCCCAGATAAAGCACCACAAGCAACCCGATCATAATATACTGTTCATAGCGCATCAGTTTGAAATAAAGGCGCTCGGGCAAAAAGAGTGTCAAAATACGGGAACCGTCCAACGGCGGGATGGGCAACAGATTGAAAACCATCAGCGAAGCGTTGATCAGCGCCAATTGAATAAAGAAATAGGCAAAGGCAAAATTGCTTCCGTAAAGGGCAACCAGTTTGCCAAGCAGCATAAAAACAAAGGCAAGCACAAAATTGGAAAGGGGCCCCATCACCGAGACCAGCGCCATACCGCCCTTTTTGTTTTTAAAATTCAAAGGATTCACCGGCACCGCTGTGGCATAACCAACACCGGCCACCAGCATCAAAATGGTGCCCATCCAGTTGAGGTGTGCAAAGGGGTTGAGGGTCATTCTTCCCTTGAAGCGGGCGGTATTATCCCCCAGTTTATAAGCAGTATAGGCGTGGGCCCACTCATGAACCGGCAGACAGAACAAAAGGGTAACGGCCATCGCCGCAATAATCGCAATCACAAAGGGAGAAAAGCCTTCGGTTTGAATCAAAGAGATAATGGTCCGCAGCATCAAATTGCCCTCCTTTTCTTTTCGGAACACAAGGCATAAGATATGAATTATATTATACTATTTTTGAAAGCCAAATGCAAGAGGGCGGCAAAAAGAGCTTTGACACAAAAAAGCAAGGCACCCTCTTTTGCAAGAGAGTGCCTTATAAATGCTTTTGTTTTCCTTTGCAAAGGCCGCACTCAGATGGCGCGGGTCACCTTGCCGGATCTCAGACAACGGGTGCAGGCATAAACATGGGTGGGCTTGCCGTTCACCACTGCCTTCACACGCTGCACATTGGGCTTCCAGGTCCGGTTGGTCCGTCTGTGAGAGTGGGACACTCTGATCCCGAACGTAACACCCTTACCGCAGATATCGCATTTTGCCATTCGTCTGCACCTCCTTTGGCTTTCTTTCCTATTTCTGTCGACCGCCAAAGGCTGCCGCCAGGGTATATGCATTGAGCAACAGATGTATTATAGCGAATCGAATGGAAAAATGCAAGTCTTTTTTTTATTTTCTCCAACACTTTTCTTGGAAATTTACAGACAAAGCCATCTTTTTTCAAAAAACCGTCTGCCGCTTTTCATCTGTGTAGCTGCCGAAGCAGCCGATATTTTTCTTTCGTGGCCAAACCGCCCCGTAGATGTCGCTCTTTTTTATTCTCTTCCAGCAACAGCCGCACCTCTTCAAAGAGCCCCCGATCCAATTCCCGCAGATGGGTGGTCAGGTCCTTGTGTGCTGTGCTCTTACTCAAAGAAAAATGCTTCGCCACCGAGCGCACTGTGCCCTTGGTTTCCAGCAAATATTCCGCCAATAGAATCGGTCTGTCCTTTCTGATGCCACGCAAAACAAATCCCCCTCAAACGGACATTTGTCTATGCATACGCGATATGTTTGGTATTTAGAACGAAAGGACAAAGGATGACGCCGTTTCCTTTTGCAAGTTTTTTGACAGAACTTACAAAAGAAGCATCTCGTCTTTTTTTGACCCCCCAAAAAAGAAGGCAGCCGTTTTTCTTTCCCGGCTGCCGCTTTTTTATCATTCCGTCTTTGTTGTTTCCACCCGGCCACCGGGAGGAATATATCCCTGCAAAAGCCCCTCGTAAATCAAGGTCGCCTCGGGCAGAGAGAGAAAATGTCTGGGCTGGACAATGGTTTCAAAGCGTTCTTTGGGGATTCCCACCTGATCGGTCAACACCGAACGTACAAAATCCGAGCAGTAGTAATACCGTTTCCGCCGCCAATAAACGCCGAAAGCCGCCACCAAAAGCCCCAGAAAATCATAGTGCCAGGACTTCCTTTCCTGATACATCCGGGCAAACCGCTGTTCAATCTGCTTCCGCATTTCCTTTGTAATGGGGATTTCCAACACCGCAACACATGTTTTGGGAAAACGCTTGAAGGTGCCGAAATGGGGGGATTCCTGCACAAAACCACCAAAGATGGGATTCCATGCCCATCTGCGGCCAAAACCGTATAACAGATCCAAATTGCGATCCAAACTGACGGAAGAGTGGTTATATTTTGCCCCGGTCACAACCCGCAACAGGCGAGAGAGAGCAGTTCCCGTTTGGCTCAAAACCACATAGAGTTTTTCCCTCTCCTGCAGGTGCTGTTCTTCCATCTCGGTTCCTCCGTTTTTGTCAATCCTGGGGATTCTTTTTGCGATAATAGATAAAGGTCAGAAGGCCGGCCAACAGAACAAAGAAAATACCCAGACCGATCAAACTGTAAAGCAGTTTATAAGGCATCCGGAACTCTTTTTTCACCGGTGCGGAGGACTCTTCTTCGGAAACAGATTCCTCCTCTGTCACAGAAGATTCTTCTTCCGGAATCTTTTCAAAAACCGCCTCCACCGTCACATCGCCCACCGGCATATAAAATTCCGTATCCTGGCTGAAAGCGTTGGCAATCACACCGCCGCTGGATTTCCATCGGCTGAACTGATATCCCTCATTGGGCTCAGCAGAAAGGTCGATCCGTTCGCCGGCATCGTAACTGCCATTCACCGAAGAATTCACCCGGCCGCCTTCCCCTGCCTTGACGATCAGACGATAAACATAGCTGGGGGCATAAGAAATTTCGGGCATTGAGCCCTCTTCCGAAGATTCTTCCTCCCCGCTGATTTCTTCTCCCGAATTTTCCTCTTCTCCGCTGAATTCCTCGCCCGAATTTCCTTCCTCGCCGGAAATTTCATCAGAAGGGAATTCCGAAAAATCAGAAGACTCCTCTTCCGAACCGGGTTCGCCGCCAAATTCAGAAGACTCCTCCTCCGGCAAAGCGGAGGACCCCTCGGGCAGAAGAGAGCTTTCCTCTCCCACCACCGACGAGATCTCTCCGACCACATCGCTGGTCTCATCGGTGGACTGGGCCAACACCGGCAGAGCAGTGACCAAGACCAAAACCAAACTCAAAAGGATCAAAATAATCCCGGAACGTTTCATAATCAGGCTCCTCACATACTAATCATCGGTAAACATACGCTGATATTATAATTCATTCCCAAAAAGAAAGCAATGCAAAAACAAAATTTACAGAGAAAAACCGCATTTTTATCCCCTAAAAACAAGATTTTTCTCGCGACGGACAAAAAAAGCAGAGCCAAAAGGCTCTGCTTTTTGATGGACTTATTTTTTCAAACTGCCGGGGGCAACAGTCTTGGCATTTTCGATCAGCCAGCTGCTGACGCGATCCCACAAAAGCTGCTGCTTGATGGTTTCTTTGCCATAAGCGCCCTCAAAATCGGTGAGGGTCTTGTAGCTGTATTCTTCTGCCAATTTGCCGGCATGAGAGAGGTAATATTCATCGGTGATGGTCAGATTTTCCTTTTCGGCAATCAGTTCCAGCACCATCTTTTCCTTCACATAGTTTTCACCGGCAGCAACCAACTGCTTGCGATAGGTTTCTTCGGTAAATCCCTGATAAGCGAGCAGGGTGGCCAAGTCATAATTGTAATAAGCGGCATATTCTTCCATATAAGCCATTTCTTCTTTTACATACTTGTCCACTTCCCGCTGGGGAACACCGGAGAATTTGCAGCCTTCCATCACAGCAGCCCAAACGGCCTTATCCCGCTCTTCGATGGCTTTTTCCTTCTTTTCAGCGGCCAGATCTTCCTTCAAAGCAGCCTTCCAGGCATCCAAGGTGTCATAATCATAGGCACCGGAAACATATTCATCGGTCAATTCAGGCAGCACATATTCTTCCACCTTGTTGACGGTGAAGGTGAAAACAACCTTTTTCCCGGCCAGATCCTTGCTGTGATAATCTTCGGGGAAGGTCATGGGCGCATCAAAAGTGTCACCCTTCTTATGGCCGATCAGCGCGTCCACAAACCCTTCGATATAAGAGTTGACTTCGGTGACTTCGATGGACTGCTTTTCGGCAGAGCCACCCTCAAAAGCCTTGCCGTCCAGTTTGCCCACATAGTCCACATTCACCTTGTCGCCCCACTGAATGACACGGTCGGTGATTTCTTTGGTTTCGGTGGCATCTTCTCTCAACTGGGCATTGATTGCCTCATCCACCTCGGCATCGGTGACGGTATAATCTTCGTTAAATTCCACAGTCACGCCCTTATATTCGCCCAGGGTGACATACTCGGCAGGATCATAGCTGCCGCAGGCAGAAAGGCTCAAAGCGAGCAACAAAACCAGCGCACAGACAGAAAACATCTTTTTCATAAAAACAAACTCCTCTTGAACTTTTTTAGCGGAAACAGCTGCTCATCACAGCCTATCCTTCTCTTTTCCCGGATGTCCGGACGAAAATGAAAGGCAGGTGAAGGCACAAAGGCCGCATAGCACAAACGGAATTATAACACAAACCAAGGATCTTTTGCAACTGTTTCAGCAGAAAAGGGGATGGTTATTTTTCTCTTTGTCATTTATAACAAATTATCTTTCCTTTTCTTGTGCTTTCCGACCTCCTGTTTCCAAAAAAAAGCACCCCGGTCAACAGACCGGGGTGCAGATTTTGTGTTTCGTCAGAAACAAGTCGTTTCTTACTCGTCGATTTCGGTAACAACACCGGAACCAACAGTACGGCCACCTTCACGGATAGCGAAACGCAGACCCTCTTCGATAGCGATGGGGGTGATCAGTTCAACGCCCATGACCACGTTGTCACCAGGCATGCACATCTCGGTGCCTTCGGGCAGAGAGATGACACCGGTAACGTCGGTGGTGCGGAAGTAGAACTGAGGACGATAGTTGTTGAAGAATGCAGTGTGACGGCCGCCTTCTTCCTTGGTCAGGACGTAAACCTGGCCCTTGAACTTGGTGTGGGGCTGAATGGAGTTGGGTTTGCACAGAACCTGACCACGGAAGATGTCAGTTCTCTGAACGCCACGGAGCAGAACACCCACGTTATCGCCGGCTTCAGCATAGTCCAGCAGTTTGCGGAACATTTCGATACC
>JAFQMB010000136.1 GCA_017421095.1 Oscillospiraceae bacterium | reverse complement strand
TTTATAACGCCACCGCCGCCTTTTTCCGGTCTATGGGGAAAAGCAGGATCACCCTTTATATTTCGATTTTAATGAATCTGATCAATGTGAGCGGAAATGCGCTTTTGATCTATGGCTTTCAAATGGGGGTGGCAGGTGCGGCCGTTGCAACCTTGATTTCCAGAGCGGTTGCTGCGGTTTTGGGGATGTTGCTCATTTGCAGGCCCGGCTATCCCATTCATATTAATCGGCTGTTCCAGTATCGGCCCGATTGGAAGGCGCTGGGAAAAATTCTTGCCGTTGGCATTCCCACAGGGTTGGAAAGCAGTATGTTCCAATTGGGGAAGGTGATGCTTTCCAGTTTGATTTCGACCTTTGGAACCGCAGCTATTGCCGCCAACGCGATGGTGAACAATCTGGCCGGGTTTTCCAACGTACCCGGTGGCGGTATCGGTCTTGGGATGATCACTGTGGTAGGGCAATGTATGGGCGCCGGGCGACCGGAAGATGCCAAAAAATATGCAAAAAAACTGCTCCTCGCCACCTATTTGTTTATGGGCAGTGTGGATGTGATCCTTTTTGTTTTGGCAGAGCCCCTTTGCGGTCTTTATCATCTTTCTGAAGAAGCCACCGTATTGGGTATTTTGTTGATTCAGGAATTTGTGTTTGCAACCGTCTTTTGGCCCGTTTCCTTCACCATCCCCAACGCTCTTCGTGCTGCCGGGGATGCCAAATTCACCATGGTTATTTCGCTGATCTCGATGTTTGTCTGTCGGGTGGCGTTGGCCTATTTGCTGGCTTATACCACCGATTTGGGCCTGCGTAGTGTGTGGATCGCTATGTATGCCGACTGGGTGGTTCGCGGTATTTTCTTCCTGGTTCGCTTTATCCGGGGGAAATGGTTGCAAAAAAAGGTAATATAATCTAAAACAAACAAAAAAACAGACTGTTCTCGCATTTTTTTGGGAACAGTCTGTTTTGCTTTTTATTCCAATATCACCCAATCGGGTGGGCCGAAAAAATGGACAAGAAGGGTGCCGCTGGCAACTTGAACGATCGCTTCTTCTCCGATAAACTCATTGCTGACACCCAAGGGAAAGTCAGAGGTGAGCGTTGCCTGATCCAGGGGATAAGAAAGACCCTGTAGAGTGACACCAAAAGAACGGTCCGAATGGGAAAGGATGCTGATTATACCGGTCGCTTCGGGTTGGAAGCGGATTGCCCCGTTGGTGATTGCGGTGATGGTGTAGTTATCATCACAAAGGAAAACAGGACACTTTTCTTTGGAAAGGCTGCATAAAAGCTGCAAATTTGCCAACGTGTGATCCAATCTGCCACCGGTTACACCGTAAAGCTGGAGAACTTGACAACCGATTTTCAGCGCTTCCCGAACGGCGAGAGAAAGATCGGTGTCATCCTTTCTGACGGGATGGCGAACAAGGGGAATGTCGCTTGGAATATGGGTCAGAGAATCGAAATCGCCCACCAGCAAATCAGCCGAAAGCCCTGCTTTTTGCAGATGATCCCAGCCCCCGTCTGCCGCAATAACGAAATCTTCCGATGTCGGGTTCAAATTTTTCAGATTGCAGGGGGCCGCCCCAACAATGATCCCTCGTTTCATTTGGATTCACCTCCGTCCGATTTTTATTTTATGAAATACATCCCGGAATGTCAAGAAGATAAAAGAAAGGCTGCTCCCGTTGTTTGGAAACAGCCTTTGTTGTTAATGACGGTGATGATGGCCGCAAGTGTCATCTTCATCCTCAAAAGATTCTTCTGCCCAATCGGTTTCATCTTTGGGAATATAGGCTTCCTGTTCTTCTTCCAACTGTTTGGGATCCAGCCAATCGTCGGTGCGCCAAAGCCAGGCGGCATTTTCGTCACAGAAGGTGAGCCCCAAAGAAAACTGAAGCTGCAGTGAGGCTTTATTCTCGATTCCAACATGGCAATGACAATAGGGGAACTTCTTTTCTTCCAAAAGGAACGAAACAAGCTTGCTTTCCAGCGCTTTGGCAATTCCTTTTCCCCGATATTCAGGCAGAATGTCCAACCCGCCCATCGACCAGTCTTCGTGGGTGAAAATAAATCCGATCATGGTTTCGCCGTCAAACGCGCCAAAAGAGGCACCGGCTTCCAGCCGCTTTTCCAAATAGTTTTTGCCATAGCCCGCCTCGGAATAATGGGAATAGCGGGAACAGACGGTTTCCAACTGTTCTTTCCCGATGGGGCGGATCTCATAAGCGCAGGGGTATTCGGGCAGGGGGGCTTCGGCAACAAACTGATAATAGGTTTCAAAGCCATCACATTGAAAACAAAGGGTCGCATTCTCGACCCAATCCTCTTGGGCGCAAAAAACATTGGTGATCTCTTCCGGATTTTCAACCGATTGTAGCAGCACACATAGATCCTCTTCACAATCGGAAGAGAGATATGCTGTGTCACCGCAGCGCAGCAACACCGTGTCGTTATAAAGATAGGTTCGATCTACCTTGCCAAACTTCATCACATTCAAAAGGGGGATGGTTTGAGGTTTCTGATCCAAAAGAATGGCTCGGGTTGCGGCAAAATTATCCCGAATGATAGGGTCATTCATACAAAGCCTCCTTCGCTTTGAGAGAAAAAGAGAGACGATCTGTGACCGTCTCTGCTTTTGTTTTTAAAATCAGGAAATGG
>JAFQMB010000135.1 GCA_017421095.1 Oscillospiraceae bacterium | reverse complement strand
GGTGTCAAACAGATGCCCGCCGCCTATTCCACTGCCCCGGAAGGCAGCACCATCATTCTTTACACCCAGGAACAGGATCCCGAAACGGTTGAGGTGCCCAATTTCAGCGGCCTCACCTACACCCAGACCTTGGCAAGAGCCAGAGCGTTGGGATTGAACATCAAACCGCAAGGGGTGGTCAACAGTTCCGGATCTGTGGCCGCCAGCCAAAGTGTGGCATACGGTGATGTGGTGGAACTGGGAACGATGATTACCATTCAATTCGTGGAAAACGATGTAGCAGATTTCTGATCTTTCCGATTTTGCCGCATAAACAGCCAAAAAACAGGCATATCCTTTTGCGACGGCAGCCTTCTGCCGAATAAATTTGCGGAGGGATGGATATGCTGCTTGGGCGGTTGCTGGAAAAATTTGGAATATGGGGTGAATTCCCGAAAACAGAGATTATATCGGTTACCGAAAAATTAGAGTGTGTAACAAAAAACAGCCTGTTTGTTGCAATCAGAGGCAGAAAAACAGACGGTCACAGCCTGATTGATCGGGCTTTTTGTGCCGGCGCACCGGCAGCGGTGGTTTCTCCGGATAGCCGCTATGCAGCAGACAAACGCTGTATTCCTTTCGAAGACCCTCGGGGTTTTTTGGCTGCCGCAGCGGCGGTTTTGACAGAAAATCCCCAGGAAAAATTAAAAATCATCGCCTTCACCGGCACCAACGGAAAAAGCACCTCTGCCCATCTTTTGTGGCATCTTTTGATGGAAGCAGGCCAAAAATCCGGTTTGATCGGAACTGTCTTTTCCTTTGACGGCGAATCCTTTTGGGAATCGGAACACACCACCCCACTGCCGGAGGATCTTTTTCCTCTTTTGGCAAAAATGGTGGAAAACGGCTGTCGCTTTTGTGTGATGGAGGCTTCTTCTCAGGCACTGGACCAAAAAAGATTGGCCGGTCTTACACCGGAGATCGGTGTTTTTACCAATTTCGGCCAGGATCATTTGGATTACCACGGCAGTATGCAGGCTTATTTCGAATCCAAATTGCGGCTGCTTTCCCAAAGCAAACAGGTGATTCTCGGCATCGATTCGCCCCCTTTGAAACAACTGTATCCTGCACTGTCCGGAAAAAAGAGCAGTTTCGGATTTGATCCGGAGGCTGTTTATCGGGGAAAAGGGGCAAAAAGCGAATTGGACGGTGTGCGTTTTTCCTTTTGGAACGGCAGGAGTGAGTCGGATGTTTTCTTTCCCATGCCGGGGATCTTTTCCGCGGAAAATGCCATGGCCGCCCTCGCCTGTTTGGATCTCCTTGGTCTTTCGGGGGAGGGGGCAAAAAAGGCACTTTCTTCCTATCTTCCGCTGCCCGGTCGGGCAGGGGTGGTGCTGGAGGCGAAAAACAAGCGGGTGATGGTGGATTTTGCCCACACACCGGATAGTTTGGAAGCCATCTGTTCTGCCATCAAACCCCTTTGTAATGGCAGGTTACTGCTTGTTTTTGGCTGCGGCGGCGACAGAGATCGCCAAAAGCGGCCCAAAATGGCGAAAATTGCCGCAAAATATGCCGATCGAATCCTGCTTACCGACGATAATCCCCGAAGCGAAGACCCTGTGAAAATCCTTTCGGAACTGACACCGGTGTTGGCGGAACAAAAGGCCGATTACGAGGTGATCCGTCCAAGAGAGGCGGCCATCTGCCGGGGAATGGCAGAACTGCGTTCGGGGGATATTCTGCTATTGGCCGGAAAGGGCCACGAAAAGACCCAGGAAGCAGACGGAAAGAAACAACCGCTAAACGAGGTGGAAGTGGTGACGAAAAACCGCTTTCTCCTTTGAAGAATCCATATTTGCTGATTGCCGCAGCCTTTTGCGGCACAAACTATAAAGGCCGAAAGAAATCTGATCCGAAAAGAGAGGGAAAAAGGATGCTGCATTTCACAATCAAAGAAGCGGCTGCTGCCATGAATGCCCTTTACAATGGCGGCGGAGAGGGGGAAATCCATCGGGTTTCCATCGATTCCAGAGATATCGAAGAAAACACCCTGTTTATTGCCATCAAGGGAGAACGCTTTGACGGACACGACTTTTTGGAATCCGCCTTGGCTTCCGGGGCTGTGTGTGCCGTTTCTCATCGAAAAGAGGATGTAGGAAAACCCGGTGTGATGGTGGTTGATGATACTGAGCAGGCACTTTGCGATCTGGCCCACGCCCATCGGATGAAATTTGATATCCCGGTAGCGGGGGTGACCGGCAGTGTGGGGAAGACCACCACAAAAGAGATGATTGCCTGCTGTCTTGCCACCAAATATCAGGTGAAAAAGACCGAAGGGAACCACAACAACCAGATCGGGATGCCCCGGACACTGTTGGAGTTAACCGATGAGGATACTGCAGCGGTGATGGAGATGGGCAGTCAGGGCCCCGGCGAAATCCGCCAACTGACCCTTTGTGCCGCGCCGCAGGTGGCGGTGATCACCAAAATCGGCGTTTCCCATTTGGAACGCTTCGGCAGTCAGGAAAATATCTTGAAGGGTAAACTGGAAATTGCCGAAGGGCTGCCCGAAGACGGCACGCTGGTGCTCAATATCGATGACCCCTTCCTTGTCTCTGCGGTGGAAGAAATGCGCAAAAAGCACCATCTGCTCACCTATGCGGTGGATGATAAAACCGCCGATATTTATGCCAAAGAAATCTCGGGTGGTGCTTATTCCCAATCGTTTATCTTTTGTTACGGCAATATCCAGCTGCCTGTCTTTTTGCCGGTGGGCGGCTTGCACAATGTCTATAACGCTCTGGCGGCATTGAGTGTGGCGGTTGCCCTTGAAGTGGATCTCAAGGCTGCGGTCAAGGCACTGGGAAAATATGAACCGTCCGGCCAGCGGCAAAAGGTGACGCCGCTGTCGGGTCGAACCATGATCGAAGATTGCTATAACGCCAGCCCCGATTCTATGGAGGCGGCATTGAAAATTCTTTCCCGCTGTGAGGGAGCGCCCCGGATTGCGGTTTTGGGGGATATGCTGGAACTTGGCGATATCTCCAAAGAGGCCCATCATCGGGTGGGTGTGCAGGCGGCCTCTTTGCAATTGGATTTGGTTCTTTGTGTGGGCGAAGATGCCAAAGAGATCGTCTCGGGAGTGCAGGAGGTGCAAAGCCGGACGAGAGCCTGTCATTTTGAATCCAAAGATGCCCTTTGCCGGGCACTGGAAGAGGCGGCGGTGGAAGGATGCACCGTCCTGTTCAAGGGAAGCCGCGGTATGCATATGGAACAATATCTGCAGCATTTGGAGCAGGTTTTGCATTGAAAGATGAAATCAAAATCTCTGTAACAGAAATTCATAACATAGAAAGGTCTTCAAAATTATGGATGCTTTGGATCTGATTCTCACGGCGGTTATCGCCTTTGCCGTCACACTGGTTGCCGGGAAATTTTTGATTCCCTTTTTGCATCGCATCAAGTTCGGCCAGCCCATCATCGAGGAATATGGCCCCACCTGGCACGCCAAAAAGAAGGGAACTCCCACCATGGGCGGTTTTATCTTCCTTTTGGGCATCTTTTCGGCGGTGATCACCGGCTTTATCATTTACGGGGTGAAAATGAATCAGATCGCTCCTTCGCCCCAGGTGAAACAACAGACAATCCGTCTGGTGATTCATCTTTTGATGGTACTTTTCTATCTGTTCATCGGCTTTATTGACGATTTCATCAAGGTGGTCAGAAAACATAACGCCGGCTTGAAAGATCTGCATAAATTTTTGATGCAGGTGGCGGTGAGCGCCTTGTATTTGGCGGCTATGACGCTCTTTGGCGGTCTGGACACCATCATTCATCTTCCCGTTTTCGGGGCTGTGGATTTTGGCTGGCTTTATTATCCCATCTGTCTGGTTTTGATCGTCGGGGTGACCAATGCGGTCAACATTACCGACGGGGTGGACGGTCTTTGCGCCAGCGTTACCTTCTTTGCTGCTGTGGGATTTTTTATGGCGGCATCCATTTTGGGCCAACGGGATATCTGTTTGATGGCGGTGGCTTTGGCCGGCGGAATGATTGCCTATCTGATTTATAATTTCCATCCTGCCAAGGTGATGATGGGGGATACCGGCAGCATGATGCTGGGTGCCATGCTGGTGGCGATGGCCTTCGGGTTGGATCAGCCCTTCCTGCTTTTGCCCTTTGCATCCCTTTATATCATCGAGATGCTCACGGTGGTCATTCAGACCATTTATTACAAACTGACCCACAAGCGCCTTTTCAAAATGACCCCCATTCATCACAGCTTTGAACTTTCCGGTTACAGCGAAGCCAAGATTTGCCTGCTCTTTTCCGCAGTGGAAGCGGTTGGCTGTCTGCTTGGTGTTTGGTTTGTCACCACTTTATAAATCTCTTTCGAATTTGAAAAAAGGAGGAATTTGAATGGCCGGCCAAGAAAAAAGAAGAACCCCGGAACAACTGGCAGCCCATCCTCCGGGACAAACAAGAAAAAAGAATCAGAAAACCCACGGAATCGACATTCCCTTTTTGATCCTGGTTTTGGCTTTGGTCTGCTTTGGTCTGATTATGCTCTTTTCCGCCACCTATGCCTATTCTTATTATAAAACCGGCGGTGCAGACAGTTATGCCTATATCCGCCAGCAGGCGCTTTTTGCGGTGTTTGGCGTGGTGGCGATGCTGGGAATCTCTTTGATTCCCTATCATCTTTATCGCAAACTGATGTATGTGATCTTTGGGGGCGCCTTTGGACTGTTGGTGATCACCCTGTTTATGCCGGCTGTCAATGGGGCCCAGCGCTGGATCTTTTTTGGCGGGATCTCTTTTCAGCCTTCGGAAATTATGAAATTTGCTATGGCGGTGACCTGTGCCTGGCTCATTGATTTTGCGATGAAGAAGCAGATCACCACCAAAAAGGGTGTTATCAACGGGATGCAGACCTTCCAGTATGGGGTCCTTCCTTTTGTGGCACCGGTTTTGCTGGTGGCGGTTGTGATGATGCTCCAGCCTCACACCTCCGGTACCATTCTGATCGTTTCGATTGCCGCACTGATGATGTTGGTGGGGGGGACCAGACTTCGCTGGTTTATGCTCGCCGGCGGTGCCGGCATCGGCGCTTTGGCTGCCTTTATTCTCAGTAGCGAGAAGATGGCATATGTTTTGGATCGACTTCAGATCTGGCAAGATCCCTTTCTGGATGCACAAGACAAGGGATTTCAGACGGTGCAATCCTTGTATGCCATTGGGTCCGGCGGCTTTTTCGGGGTGGGCATCGGCAATTCCAAACAAAAACACCTCTTTATCCCCGAACCCCAAAACGACTTCATCTTTTCCATCGTTTGCGAGGAACTGGGCTTTATGGGCGCCTTTTTGGTCATTGCCCTCTTTGCACTGCTCATTTGGCGCGGCCTTGTGATCAGCATCAAGGCCAAAGATCGGTTCGGTTCTCTTTTGGCTTTTGGGTTGACCATGCAGGTGGGGTTGCAGGCCCTTTTGAACATTGCGGTGGTCACCAACACCGTGCCTAACACCGGCATCAGCCTGCCCTTTTTCAGCTATGGCGGAACCAGTCTGCTGATGCTTCTGGGTGAAATGGGGGTCATTCTGAACATTTCCAAAACGGCGGATCTGCGCAGAACCTGATTGAAAGAAAGCCCATCTTTTCAGCCTCGAAAGGAGCGCTTTTATGAACATCATCATCACTGGCGGCGGCACAGGCGGTCATATCAACCCTGCGCTGGCCATCGGAAAAAAACTGCAAAAGGCCTTTCCTTATGCCAAACTGCTTTATGTGGGCGGCAAGCGGGGAATGGAGGGGAAATTGGTGCCGGAAGCCGGCTTTGATTATACCGACATTCCGATCATGGGGTTTGATCGCAACGTCAAAAGCGTCCGATATAATCTTCGGGCGCTGAAAGCTTTTTTTCAGGGCCGCCGGCAGATCAAAAAGGTTTTCCGTTCCTTTTCCCCCGATCTGGTGGTGGGAACCGGCGGATATGTCTCTTATCCGGTGTTGCACTTGGCGGCCAAACGAAAGATTCCAACTGTTTTGCACGAATCCAATGCCTATCCCGGCCTGACTACCAAACTTTTAGCTCCCGAGGTGGATCTGGTCTTGGGTGCGGTTCCCATTATCAAAGAACGCATTCGCCTGGGCGGCCGCTTCGCGGTGACGGGAAATCCGGTGCGGGAGGCTTTTTTGTCGGTGGATCGGGAAAAAGCCCGCGCCGAACTCGCTATCCCAAAGGATGCTTTTTTGACCGTTTCCAGCGGTGGAAGCCTTGGAGCGGTTTCACTGAACGAGGCAGTAGCCGACCTGTTTGCCCGGGAATTTTCCGACAAAAACCGTTGGCATATTCATAGCGTGGGCAGGCGAAACGGCGGCGATTTTGCAAGACTTTTGCAGGAAAAGAATGTCACTTTGGATGGCAAGCGGTTGGTGGCGGAAGAATTTATCCGCAATATGCCCCAACTTTATGCGGCAGCCGATCTGATCATTTCCCGTTCGGGGGCTATTAGTTTGGCTGAGATTCAATGCAGCGGCAGAGCGGCAATTTTGATTCCTTCCCCCAATGTGACCGAAAATCATCAGTATCACAATGCAAAGGTGCTTTCGGATCAAGGGGCTGCCATCCTTCTGGAAGAAAAAGATCTCAGCGGTGAACATTTGATCGCCGTCTGTGATCGTTTGGCAGCGGATGAATCTGCAAGAAGAGAGATGGAACGGGCAGCCGCTTCTATGGCGGTTTTTGATGCCCCCGATCGGATTTTGAATGAAATCCGGATTTTGCTGGAAGAGAAAAAACAATCAAAATTGAAATAAAACAGCCCGATTTTCACCCTTTTTCCCTGTTTGCATAGGATAATGCGTAAAAAGAAGGGAAGAGGTGAAGGGTGTGGAACAGATGCTGATCGTTGAAGGCGGTGCCAGAATTTCCGGTTGCTGTCGCGTCCATCGGGCGAAAAATGCGGTGCTGCCCATTTTGGCGGCATCATTGCTCTGTGATTCTAAGGTGGTGCTGCCCGATCTGCCTGATTTGAGCGATCTTGCGGTGACAAAACAACTGCTTTCGGAATTGAAAATGGGCGTCACCGAACAATGTCGGGATTTGATTTTATCCCCCGATGATCTTGCATACAGTCGGTTGGATGAAAAACTGACCGCCAAACTGCGAGCCTCCACATTGTTTTTGGGCCCCATGTTGGCCCGCTTCGGAAAAGTGACCTTTGGGGGCAGCGGTGGCTGTGCTATCGGAAAAAGGCCCATTGATCTGCATCTTTACGGTCTTGCCAAACTGGGCGCCCAAATAAAGCAAGAGGGAAATGCGATCACTCTTTCGGCAGAAACGGGGCTGAAAGGGGCGGATATTCGGTTGAGATATCCCAGTGTGGGCGCCACCGAAAATATCCTGATGGCCGCTTCTTTGGCAAAGGGCAGAACCGCCCTTTCCGGTGGGGCTGCCGAGCCGGAGGTTTTGGATCTGGTGCGGTTTTTAAATCGCTGCGGTGCAAAAATTGAAACCGACGGAGCCGGAAATTATCAGATTCTCGGTCAAAAACGTCTTCACGGATGCTGTTTTTTTGTGATGCCCGACCGGATTGAGGCCGCAACCTATCTGGCGGCGGCGGCCGCCACAGGCGGAGAGATTCTGCTCACTTTTGACGGAGAATTGGCGCTTCCGTTGATCGGGGAACTGTTTGAAATTATGGGGTGCCGGGTGCTTTCTGCCAAGGGCGGATTGGCTTTGGTGCAGCGGGGCAGGCTGTCAGCCCCAAGAAGATTGACAACATTGCCCTATCCCGGCTTCCCAACCGATCTGCAGGCGGTTTTTACCACCCTGTGCACCCTGGCAAAAGGGCAGACGGTCATTCGGGAAACGGTTTTTGAAGAGCGATTTTCCCATCTATCTCAACTGCAAAAGATGGGCGCAGAGATCACCGTTTGCGGCAGAGAGGCGGTGATTTTCGGGGTCAAAGAACTCTTTGGCACAGAAATCACCATCCCCGATTTGCGGGCGGGAGGCGGCCTGTTGGTGGCCGCGTTGGCGGCAAGGGGCGAAAGCCGACTTTCTGCCCTTTCTTATGTGGATCGGGGATATGACCAATTATATGAACAACTTTCCCTTTGCGGAGCAAGGATCAAAAAAATGAGGTGTGAGGATGGAAAAGGAACGAGCCGGCCAGATGACCCGTGCAGAGTATGAAGCCTATTTGAAAAACAAAGGCAAAAAGCGCAAACGCCGCAGAGCAGGCGGCCGGTCGTTTATCGCCCCTGTTTTGCTGGTTTTGGTGTTGCTCACCTGTTTGACCCTTTGCTTTGTCTTCTTTTTCCGGGTGGATACGGTGGAGGTGCGCGAAACCGATCTGGCCGACAAACACGACATCATCTCGGCCAGCGGCATCGAGGCAGGAGATAACCTTTTGATTTTGGATGCCGAAGCAGCGGCCAAGGGAATTTATGGGCTCAACCCCGGAATCGATCATTGTATCATTGAAAAGAAATATCCTTCCACGGTTGAAATCAGCCTGGTGCGAGGGGAAGGTGCTCTCCTGTTAGAGGGGGAGGACTGTTATTACCTGGTCAGCGAGCGCAACCGGATTATGAGTGTCGTTTCTCAATCGGAACAAAATCTGCCCATCATTCGCGGCATCGAAAAACAACAGTTGATGGTGGGAAACTTTTTGCCGGAGGAAGAGGGAAGCGCTTATCATCTGGCCCTTTTGACGATTCAGGCACTGCAACAGGCCAAAATGCCCGATTTTGGGTTGATTGATGTGTCGGATATCTATAATGTGAATGTTTTGTATGATGCTCGGGTTCGGCTGGTTTTGGGGAACGAGGCCAATCTGCAAACCAAGGTGAACAGCGTTGCCAAAACCTTTTATGCCGATTTCAAAGAAGAGGATTTCGGGGTGATTGACGGCAGCATCGAACTTTATAAAACCAGCGTGCGAAAAGGCGAAGAACACATCCGTTATTTTGACCGCACAGAGGAAACATCGGAAAACCCCTCTGAACAGGCATCCGATGAAACTTCCGGTGGGGATGAGGATACCTCTGATGACCTGGAACAAGGCGAGCCGACTTCCGATGAGGGCGGCAATCGGGAATAAAAAAGAGAAACTTCGGCAGAGTTTGTTTCTGCCGAAGTTTTTTGCTGTTTTTTCGTTTTTCTGCATAGACCAGCTGGAAAATTCTTCCCCGGGCATCCTTTTTTGTCGGGTATTTCGGTTCTTTCATTTTGGTGCTTTGGGGACGAAAAAAAGGCGATGAAAAATTCTTTCAACTGTTGAAAATCGGTGAAAAAAACTTGCATTGAGCGGTGAAAGGGATTATAATAAGAAAAAGCATAGCCTATTATCAGTGGCAGTTTGTCTGCTGCCTTTTATCAAAAACGGGAGGGATGTTTCAATGTTTAACCCCGCAATGAATATCGAATTGGATGACGGCTTCCAGCAGGTTGTTTCTATCAAAGTGGTGGGCGTCGGCGGTGCCGGCGGTAATGCCATCAACCGAATGATCGAATCGGGTATGAAGAGTGTGGAATTCATTTCCATGAACACCGATGCCCATGCCCTTTATTATTCCAAGGCTACCCAAAAATTGCAGTTGGGTGCCAAACTCACCGGCGGCCGCGGTGCCGGCGGCAACCCCGAAAAAGGCCAAAGAGCTGCCGAAGAAAGCAGAGAAGAGATCGAAAACGCTTTGAAGACGGCTCAGATCGTCTTTATCACTGCCGGTATGGGCGGCGGCACCGGCACCGGCGCTGCTCCTGTGGTGGCGGAAATCGCCCGTTCTATGGGTATTTTGACCATCGGTATTGTGACCAAGCCTTTCTCTTTTGAAGGAAACCGTCGGATGCAGCAGGCGGAAGATGGCATCAGCGCCCTGCGGGATAAGGTGGACTCTTTGGTCATCATCCCCAATGAGCGTTTGAAGTTGGTCACCGAACAGAAGATCACCTTCCTGAATGCCTTTAAGATCGCAGACGATGTCTTGCGCCAGGGCGTTCAGAGCATCGCCGATATCATCAACATCCCCGGTATGGTGAACCTGGACTTCGAAGATATCTCCACCGTGATGAAGGATGCCGGCAACGCCCATATGGGCGTGGGTCACGCCGCCGGGAAGGACAAGGCCGAACTGGCTGCCAATGCCGCTATTTCCAGCCCGCTGCTTGAAACCAGCATCAACGGTGCAAGAGGCGTCATCATCAACATCACCGGTCCTGCCGATCTGGGCTATGAAGAGGTGGATCTGGCTTGCAGCAAGGTTCAGGCTGCCGCACATCCCGATGCCACCATCATCTTCGGTGTTGCCATTGATGAAAAGATGGATGATGAGATGAGCGTCACCGTCATCGCCACCGGTTTTGATGGCAAAAAAGATCCCTTCCAGATCAATATTGATATGGATGATGAAAATGATATCGATGTGATGATCAACAGATTGTTTGACGATAAGGATAACAGCTTCGGCAATCTTTGATCCAAAAAGGAGTTATTATGACCTATACCTATAAAACCAAAGGCGTCTGTTCCCGTCTGATTGAGATCGAGATGGATGAAGCAGGTCGTATTGCTGAGGTTTCTTTCCAGGGCGGTTGTCACGGCAATTTGCAGGGTATCGGCGCTTTGGCCAAGGGCAGAACGCCCGAAGAGGTGATCTCGGTGTTGGAAGGGATTCGTTGTGGTATGAAGAGCACCTCTTGCCCCGACCAACTGGCCATGGCTTTGAAGGAAATGACCGCTGTCAACGCATAATCTTTTGAAACGGCTGCTCTTTGGGGCAGCCGTTTTTCCATCAAACTGAAATGATGAGAGGAAGAGCAGTTATGACCACAAAAGAAATCGTATCCGCCATGACAATGGAAGAACAGGCTTCTTTGACCTCCGGTGCGGATTTTTGGCATTCCAAAGCCATCGAACGGCTGGAAGTTCCCTCTGTCACCATGAGTGACGGCCCTCACGGATTGCGCAAACAGGTGACCACCACAAATGACCATATGGGTCTCAATGAAGCGGTGGAGGCGGTCTGTTTTCCTGCCGGATGTGCCACGGCCTGCTCTTTTGACCGAAAGGTTTTATATCGGCTGGGTCGTCTTCTGGGCAATGAATGTCGGGCAGAGGGGGTCCATGTGTTGCTGGGCCCGGCAGTGAACATCAAGCGTTCTCCTCTCTGCGGCCGCAATTTTGAATATTTTTCCGAAGATCCTATGTTGGCCGGGGATCTTGCCGCCGCCTATATCAAGGGGGTGCAGGAAGAGGGAGTGGGTGTTTCCTTGAAACACTTTGCCGCCAATAACCAGGAACACGAGAGAATGTGTTCTTCCTCGGAAATGGAAGATCGAACCCTGTGGGAAATTTATCTTCCGGTTTTTGAACGGGCGGTGAAACAGGCCAAACCCTGGACAGTCATGTGTTCTTATAACCGGGTGGCCGGTGCCTTTGCCAGTGAGGATAAAAAACTGCTCACCGAAATTCTGCGGGATAAGTGGGGCTTTGACGGAGTTGTGGTTTCCGACTGGGGCGCTGTCCGGGATCGGGTGGCCGGCCTC
Source organism: Oscillospiraceae bacterium (assembly GCA_017421095.1). Classification (GTDB taxonomy): domain Bacteria; phylum Bacillota; class Clostridia; order Oscillospirales; family Ruminococcaceae; genus RGIG1943. Next base: position 2,519 of record JAFQMB010000135.1, on the reverse strand, counting down.
AAAGCAGGACTGGAACTGGAAATGCCCTCTTCCAACAACACCAATGATGCCAAATTGCTGGAAGCGCTGGCATCCGGGGAACTGACCAAAGAAGAACTGGCTTTGGCGGCTGAGCGAATGGTTTCTCTGGCGAAAAAAGCCGCCGAAGGGGCCAAAAAACCGGCTGTGTTTGATCGGGCGGCGGATCACCGGGAGGCGGTTCGTCTGGCAGAAGAATGTATGGTGCTTTTGAAAAACGAACAGGCGCTTCCCCTCAAACCGGAAGATAGGGTGGCCGTTTTGGGCGGTTTTGCCTTCCATCCCCGTTATCAAGGGGGCGGTAGTTCTCATATCCATCCCCATTTTGTTCCTGATATGCCCCGGCTTGCTGAGAAATATGGTCCCATCACCTTTGCAGAGGGCTTCTCTGCCACCGGTGACAAGGTGGATCAGGCGTTGATGGAAGAAGCCCTGGCAGCGGCAAAAGAGGCCGATCGGGTGGTGATCGTTTGCGGCCTGCCCGAACAGATGGAATCCGAAAGTTTTGACCGAAAACATATGAAACTGCCCGAATGCCAAAATCTCTTGGTGGAAAAGGTCTGTGATCTGGGAAAAAAGGTGGTCGTGGTGCTGCAAAACGGCGCCCCGGTGGAACTGCCCTGGGCCGATCGGGTGGATGGCATTTTGGAAGCCTATCTGGCCGGGGAAGGGGTTTCCGAGGCGATTTTGAATCTTCTTTACGGAAAGGCCAACCCCTGCGGCAAACTGGCCGAAAGTTTCCCCATCCGATTGGAAGATAACCCCTCTTATCTTTTCTATCCCGGTTTGCACCATAAGGCCCATTATGGCGAGGGCATTTTTGTGGGCTATCGCTATTACGAGAAAAAGAAGATGCCGGTGCGCTTCCCCTTTGGCCATGGCCTCAGTTATACCACCTTCGCCTATTCGGATCTGCAACTTTCTTCTTCGGTCATTCGCCCCGACGAGGAGATTACTGTCAGCCTTCGGGTCAAAAATACCGGAACGATGGCAGGAAAAGAGGCGGTTCAGCTTTATGTTTCCGATCACACCGAAACCTATCACCGCCCCGAGAAGGAATTGAAGGGCTTTGATGCGGTCTCTCTGCAGCCGGGGGAAGAAAAGATGCTGACTTTTACCCTTGCTTGGCGTGATTTTGCCTGTTATTCGGAAGAGGTGGGGGATTATTATGCTCCCAACGGCGCATATGAAATTTTGATCGGCGCTTCCTCTGCCGATATCCGTCTTTCCTGTGGCGTGACGGTGGCGGAAAGTCCGGCGTTGCCCCTTGTGATTGGAATGGATACCATGATCGGCGAACTCCTTTCCGATCCCCGCACCAACAACTTTGTGAAAGAGGCGCTGACCCCGAAACTGTCGGTTTTGACCGGCGATGCGGGGGATGGTTTTGACGAGATGGTGGAAGCCATGATCCGGGATATGCCCCTGCGCTCTTTGCGGAGTTTTGTGGGTTTGAGCAACGAGGAATTGGATGGGCTGATTGCTGAATTGTCGGCCCTGGTTTGAGAAGGAGAGTCGGGATGACCCAACAGATTCGATTGGCAACAAAAGAGGATTTATCCGGTCTGATGCCCCTGTTTGAGGCGGCGGTGGCCTATTTCAAAGGGGCTGGCATTCCTCAATGGCAGGATGGGTATCCAAGCGAAGAAACGATTTTAGGGGATATTTTGGCCGGCAGAACGCTGGTTTTGGAAGAAAATGGAAAGATTTTAGCCACCCTGGCCTTTTGCCCCGGAAACGAACCCACCTATAACCGCATTTATGAGGGCGCCTGGCAGACGCCGGAAACATATGTGGCCCTTCATCGGGTGGCAGTGGATCCGGTCCACAAGGGAGGCGGCCTTGGGGGCAAAATGATCGAATATGCGGCAAATTTGGCCAAAAGCCAAGGGATCGGAGCTTTGCGGGGAGACACCCATCGGCAAAATGCTTCCATGCGGCGTTTGTTGGAAAAAAACGGATTTGTTTATCGCGGTATCATTTATCTGGAAAACGGCGATGAGCGAATTGCATTTGACCGTCTGCTCGGGTGATGTATAAAATCGGCAAAAGAGGCAAAAAATATTCTTCCAAAGAAAAAAGGGGGATATGAAAGCCTTGGAATTGCTGATGATGTTGCTGAAAGCCTTTTTGGTGGGCGGTGTTCTTTGCGCGATCGGACAGATTTTGATTGATCGCACCAAACTGACCCCTGCCCGGATTCTGACCTTTTATGTGATTGCCGGTGTGGTGCTTTATGCCGTTGGGATTTATGGCCCGCTGCTGGATTTTGCCGGCGCCGGTGCCTCTGTCCCCTTGACCGGATTTGGAGCGTTGCTTGCCAAAGGGGCAGAAACCGCCATCAAAGAAAAAGGCGCCCTTGGAATTTTGACAGGCCCTTTGGAATCCGCCGCAGGCGGCATCACAGCGGCTGTCTTTTTTGCCTTCCTCTTTGCGCTGGTTTGCCGTCCAAAAAGAAGAAAATAACAAAGAACCCGTCGGCTTGCCGGCGGGTTTTATCT
>JAFQMB010000134.1 GCA_017421095.1 Oscillospiraceae bacterium | reverse complement strand
GTTATTTTTTCAGGAGATTCTGAAGATTTCTTGAAAAGCCGCAAGTTGGCACTTGAAATGTCAATCGAAATCAAGTATACTAATAGAAACAAGAACCGTGGACTTTGTGTCACGGAGCAAAGGGATGACAGAAGAGATGCCTGTTATTTTGAACGACAAATATCTCGCAGATTTTGTTCGCAAGGATGAATTGGACGGAATCGCTCCCTGTATTATGGCTGCCGCAGAAATTTTGGAAAAGAAAAGCGGTCAGGGAAATGATTTCCTGGGTTGGCTGGATCTGCCTACTATTTATCCAAAAACAGAAGAATATGCCCGCATAAAAGAAACCGCTTTGAAGATTCAAAAACAATGTGACGTGTTAATTGTGATTGGAATTGGCGGCTCTTATCTCGGGGCTCGTGCGGCGTTGGAATTTTTGAAGACTCCGCAATATAACGAGTTGAAAAAAGAAACCCCCAACATTTATTTCGTTGGAAATAATATTTCCGCTGATCATTTGACCAATATTTTTTCCCTTTGCGAAGGCAAAGAGGTTTGTGTTAATGTAATCTCCAAAAGCGGCACGACCACAGAACCTGCTATCGCTTTCCGTATTTTCAAAGAATATATGGAAAACCGATACGGGAAAGAAGAAGCCGTCAAACGGATTTATTGCACGACCGACAAAGCAAAAGGAACCTTAAAATCTTTGGCAGATGATTTGGGATATGAAACTTTCGTGGTTCCGGATGATGTGGGCGGCCGATTCAGCGTTCTGACTGCGGTTGGCTTGTTGCCTTTGGCGGTTGCCGGGGTAGATCTGGATGCTCTGATGAACGGTGCTTTGAAAGCATATGAAGATGCAAAGGAATCGGATCTTCAAAAGAATCATTGTTATCGTTATGCTGCCTATCGCAATATCCTTTATCGAAAAGGGAAGACGGTTGAGGTTTCCTGCTCTTATGAACCCTGCTTTGCCATGATGTGCGAATGGATCAAACAGCTTTATGGCGAAAGCGAAGGGAAAGATGGCAAGGGAATTTATCCTACCAGTGCAATTTTTTCCACCGATCTTCACTCTCTGGGTCAGTATATTCAGGATGGATCCAGAATTTTGTTTGAAACCGTCTATCACATTCAAAAGACCCATTCCGATGTGGTGATTCAGCATATTGCCGATAATTTTGACGGTTTGAACTTCTTGGCAGGAAAGCATCTGCAAGAGGTAAACGACAATGCCTTTATGGGAACGATGTTGTCCCACGTGGAAGGCGGCGTCCCCAATATGGTTCTGGAGTTGCCTGATGTTTCGGAAGCAACTTTGGGATATTTGATTTATTTCTTGGAAAAGGCCTGTGCAATCTCCGGATATCTTTTGGGGGTCAATCCCTTTGACCAGCCCGGCGTGGAAGGATACAAAAAGAATATGTTCGCGCTGCTTGGAAAACCGGGATATGAAGACCTGGCCGAAACACTCACCAAAAAGCTTTCCTGAACCTTTTGGGAAAGGGAAGTTAAGTTTTGGAAAAAACAGGAGGAATGCAAAATGATCAAACTCATCATTGGCAACAAGGGCTCCGGCAAGACAAAGACTATGATCCGGATGGCAAACGAAGCTGTCGAAACTTCCAAGGGTTATGTGGTCTGCGTTGAAAAAGGGCTGAAGCTGACCTATGACTTGAAAAACACGGTTCGTCTGATTGACACCGATGAATACGGTATCAGCGGTTATGACTGCTTCTTGGCTTTTATCAGCGGCATCCTTGCCGGCAACTATGACATTACAGAAGTTTTTGTGGATTCGATCCTGAAAATCGGCGGCCGCGATCTCACCGCTTTGGAAAAGCTGCTCCTTCAGATTGAGCACACCTTCCCGGACACCGAGTTCGTCTTCACCGTTTCTGCTGATTATTCTGAGATTCCCGAGAATCTCCGTCCTTACATTATCTAAATCAAAGAAAAATCACCTGCCGCCAGCAGGTGATTTTTTTATTGGATCGAAAATTTCAAACTGGGAAGACCGGAACAAAAATTTCCCCCCCTTGTAGCATTTTTTTGCCGCAAGGGGGGAGTTTTTATTGGGTTACCATGGAACGGATAAAGTCGGGAATCTGAACCAATGCTTCATCCAGGGAATATTGGTCCTTGATGCCGGCCATCGCGTTATCCTTCCGACCGCCGCCGCCACCGCCGGTCACAGCGGTAATGGCTTTCACGATCTTGTTGGCATCAGCGCCGTGAGCAACAGCTTCATCACCGCAAACACAGAGCACAGAGGTTTTTCCGTCAGTCACAGCAGCCAAAACTGCAACCACATCGGGAGATTTTTCTTTGATGCGGTCTCCAAGAATCCGAAGAGCGTCTACTTTCATTCCGGTGAAGGTGGATGCAAAATATTTCACCGGGCCGATATCGTTTGCCTTCGAGAAGAGATCAGAGAACTGGGCATCCACCAGTTTCTGTTCCAAACGGTCGATTTCCTGACGTTGAGACTTGCTTTCTGCCACCATACTGACCAGTTTGCGAACCAGTTCGTTGCTGTTGGGGAGTTTTACCACCGAAGCTGCCTCGTTGAGCATCTGCTGAACCTGGTCAATCAAGTGCAGAACACCGTTTCCGGTGACAGCTTCGATCCGGCGAACACCTGCCGCCACACCGCTTTCGGAAAGAATGCGGAAGAGGCCGAGGGTGCCGGTGCTGGGCATATGGGTGCCGCCGCAGAATTCCACCGAGAAATCACCCATGGTCACAACACGAACGGTATCCCCATATTTTTCACCGAACAAAGCAGTCGCTCCGCGTTTTTTTGCCTCTTCAATGGGTAATTCTTCCATAGAAATGGCAAGGTTGGACAAAATCTGCTGGTTGACCAATTCTTCCACCTGACGAATCTCTTCTGAGGTCATGGGGGAGAAGTGGCTGAAGTCAAAACGCATCCGATCGGCATCTACCAAAGAACCGGCCTGATGCACATGATCGCCCAACACCTTCCGAAGAGCAGCCTGCAACAGGTGAGCAGAAGAGTGGTTACGACCGATGGCCAAACGCTTTTCTTTGTCAACCTGAGCAGAAACAAAATTGCCGCGCTCAAAACTGCCTGCGGTGACAGTTCCACTGTGAACATAAAGACCCTGAGCAGTTTTGGTCACATCTTCCACCGCAATCACATTTTCGCCGCAGACCACAAGACCGGTATCAGCAACCTGACCGCCGCTTTCTGCATAGAAGGGAGTGGCATCCAAAACAAATTGAATGTGATCTCCTTCCACAGCCCGTTCAATCTCGTCGCCCTCGCGAATCATTGCGAGAATTTTTCCGTCGGATTCCATCGTGTCATAACCGGTGAAGATGGTTTCTCCTTCCAACATACCGTCGAAGAGATTGCCGCCGCCGGCGAAGGCATCGTTATTACGTGCGCCGGCCTTCGCGGCTTTCTTTTGTTTGTCCATCAGGGTCTTGAAGCCCTTTTCGTCCAAAGCAAAGCCCTTTTCAGCCACAATTTCCCGGGTCAGATCGATGGGGAAGCCAAAGGTATCATAAAGTTTGAAAGCGTCATCGCCGGAAAGGGTGGAACCGTTTTCCTGTTCCAATTTTTCCAACAGACTGCCGAGCAATTCCATCCCCTGGTCGATGGTCTTTGCAAACCGTTCTTCTTCGGTCAGAATCACCTTTTTGATATAACCGGCCTTTTCCACCAATTCCGGATAGGCAGAGGCGTTTTCAGCAATCACCACATCACAAACTTCCGAAAGGAAGGGGCGGGTGATACCAAGCAATCTGCCATGACGGGCAGCCCGACGCAACAGACGGCGCAAAACATAGCCGCGGCCCTCGTTTTGAGGAAGGACGCCGTCACCAACCATAAAGGTGGTGCTGCGGATGTGGTCAGTGATCACGCGGATGGAGATATCGGTCTTTTCGGACTGGCCATAGGGAACACCGCTGATTTCGCAAACCTTATTCAAAATCCGCTTGACGGTGTCCACAAGGAAGATATTCTCTGCATCCTGCATCACACAGGCAAGACGTTCCAGCCCCATACCGGTGTCGATATTCTGCTGAACCAACGGGGTGTAGTTACCGTTGCCGTCGTTGTTGAATTCGCTGAACACCACGTTCCAGACTTCCACATAACGGTCGCAATCGCAGCCCACTTTACAATCGGGTTTGCCGCAGCCGTGCTTTTCGCCTCTGCCAAAATAAATTTCGGTGCAGGGGCCGCAAGGACCGCTTCCGTGTTCCCAGAAGTTGTCTTCCTTGCCCATCTTCACCACATGATCTTCTTTCAGCCCCACATCATTGAGCCAGATCTGACGAGCTTCTTCATCCTGTTCGTAAACAGAAACGTAAAGCAATTCTTCCGGAATTTCAAGCACTTTGGTAAAGAATTCCCAGGCAAAGGGAATGGCTTCTTTCTTGAAATAATCTCCGAAAGAGAAGTTGCCCAACATTTCAAAATAGGTGCCGTGACGGGCGGTGATGCCCACATTGTCAATATCGGGGGTGCGAATGCACTTCTGGCAGGTGGCAACCCGATTACAGGGAGGGGTTTCCTGCCCGGAGAAGTATTTTTTCATGGGGGTCATACCGGCGTTGATCAACAGAATCGAGCGATCGCCTTGGGGGATCAGCGGGAAACTGGGCAACACCAGATGGCCTTTGGAGGCAAAATAGTCTAAATACATTTTGCGCAGGTCATTCAAGCCGGTCCATTTCATTTTGTTCGTCCGTCCTTTCAAAAATAATGTTGCATTTTGCTTTCGGGGAAAAGAAAAAGCCTTCACCCCAAGTTCCTTTGGGGCGAAGGCTTTGATTGATAAAAGCTTCCGCGGTACCACCCAAGTTGCGCAGAGAAAATCTGCACCGCTTCATTCTGTGCTCTGTTAACGGGGAGCTGCCGCCTCGGATTGGGAGGGCTCGAAAGTGGCTGCCGCAGTTTCGTCACCTGCAACGCTTGCACCAAATGTGCGCTGCTCTCTAAAAGGGAGAAAAAGCGGGATTTCTTTCTCAACGCTTTGGGAATATCTTATGAAAAACCGTGGATTAGTATACCTGTTTCAAAAGAAATTGTCAACCCTTTTTTACAGATTCATCTGCACTCCGGGGTGCTGGCTTTCGGGCAGTTTGTTGGGATAGTTTTCCAAAAGAGTTTTGATCTTGGAAAGGGGATCCAACAGAGAATTGACCGGAGAATCGTGGTTCAAAGTCGCAATGATATAAGCCAGATACTTGGAACAATCCACCTGAACAAACCATTCTTTGCTCAAAAGTTCGGGCTGAGAATAGGTCAGGTTGGTAGAAAGAACACGGGTGAAGAGACCTTCTTCATAAGCCTTATCAAAGACTTCAAAACCGCTGGTGAAAAGACCAAAGGTGGAAAGCAGGAAGATTCTTCCGGCCTTGCGTTTCTTCAGTTCTTTTGCTACATCCAGAATCGAATCCCCGGAAGAGATCATATCATCCACAACGATGATATCCTTTCCTTCCACGTTGGAGCCGATGAATTCATGTGCGATGATGGGGTTGCGGCCGTTGACCACCGTGGTAAAGTCACGGCGCTTATAGAACATCCCCAGTTCCAGGCCAAGGACGGTGGAATAATAGATGTTGCGATCCATTGCGCCTTCATCCGGGCTGATGATCATCATATGCTCCTTGTCGATTTTCAGATCTTTTTGATCCCGAAGCAGCGCCTTGAGCATTTGATAGGTGGGAAGAATGTTCTCAAAACCGATAAAGGGAACAGCGTTAACAATTCTGGGGTCATGAGCATCAAAGGTAACGATGTTGCTGACACCCAGGGAAACCAGTTCCTGCAGAGCCATAGCGCTATCCAAAGATTCGCGCATAGAGCGACGGTGCTGACGCCCTTCATAAAGCATCGGCATAATCACGGTGATGCGGCGAGCCTTACCGCCGATGGCGGAGATGGTGCGCTTCAGGTTTTGATAATGATCGTCGGGACTCATGGGAACCTGCATATTATAAAGCTTATAGGTCTGAGAGAAGTTACCAACGTCACAGAAAAGGAAAACATCATAACCGCGGACAGAGTCGGTGATTACAGCTTTTCCCTCACCGTTGGAAAAACGGGGACATTTTACTTCGATCAAACTGGTTGTCTTTTGATGAGCGGGCGTGGTGTAGAGCAGATCGTGTGCATCATTGGTCTCTTCGCGCCATTGGTCCAAATAGCCGCTTACCTTTTCAGCCAAATCGGTGCAACCGGGCAGAGCAAGCAGCCCAAGAGGGCCAACCGGTGCGGGTTCAAAACAAGAAGAAACGCGTTTCTCGTTCCCCATGATGAAAACTACCTCCTTGATGTGTAAAAAACGGGCAGGATATATTCTATTATATCGGGATCGACGGCGTTCGTCAAATCAAAAAAGCATCTTTTTTTCAGAAAAAGGCGAAAATAGCGAAATGACGAAACTATTTGTAAAAATTACCGAAAAATTGTGTGATTCTGTGAGAAGGAGATGAATAAGAAAAAAGAACAGAGGGACTCTGAAAATAGAATCCCTCTGAAAGATCAAGCATTTTTTTCTTTTCTGATGAGCCAGGAGACCCAAAGACCGGTGGCAATGCAGTTGGAAGAGAAGACACCGGCAATCAAACCGATCATCATCGGCAGCGAGAAACGCAGGATAGAGTCGATGTTGAAGACAACGGCAACAATGCTGATAACAAACATGGTGATCAGCGTGGTGATGCTGGTGTTCAGGGTGCGGTTGAAGGTCTGGTTGATGCTGCGGTTCACCAATTCACCGATGGGAAGTTTATTGCCCAACAGGCCTTCGTTTTCACGAATGCGGTCATAGATCACAATGGTATCGTTGACCGAGTAGCCCAGGATGGTCAAAACAACGGCAATGAAATTGGAATCCAAAGTGAAATTCAAAGCCAGGAAGGCGCCGAAAACCATGATGATATCAAAGAGCAGGGCAACGATTGCCATGATACCGGCAGACCAACCACCGATCTTGCGGAAGCGGATGGCCACATAGACCACAATCAGCAAGAAAGCGCAGAAGACGGCAGCCAAACATTTGATGAAGAACAGACTGCCCATAGAAGGATCCACATTGTTGGTGGTGCCGATGGCAACATTTTTGACGGTTTCGCTGTTTTTATAAACACCGATAACAGCGTCATTCATCTTGTTGATCATTTCTTCGGAAAGGCTGTCGTTTCCGGCAACGGTCACAACGATATTGGAAGCATCGCTGATCATATCAGAGGTGATATTGATGGTTACTTCCTTGCCGATTACAGACTGGATTTCAGAAGAGAGTGCTTTGGTATCCACAGCGTCTGCGGCACCGTCATAGGTGTAAGTGATCATCGTACCGCCGGCAAACTGGACATCCAATTTTGCGCGGAAGGGAGCGATCGCCAATACGATCACGGTCAAAACGGCGGCAATGATGAAGAAGATTTTGCGGCTGCCCACAAAATTGAGATTGAATTCTTTCTTTCTCATTTCTCGTCACCTCCGTAATACGTAACCTTTCGGAAGCATCTAAAACCGGAGAGCGATTTGAGCATCAGTCTGGAGCAGAGCACACCGAAGACAAAGTTCAAAAGAACGTTCACAAGCAGGGTGTAACCGAAGGAATAGATGATACCGGTAGTGGCAACACCAAACCAACGGAAGATGGGGGAGAGCAGCACGCTGAAAGCACTGGAGGCAGGGCCAAAGGCGCCCATCAGAATGGCTGCAACGATCAAAACAGAAACATTACCGTCCAAAATGGCACTGAAAGCACGGTTGTAACCGGCATCGATAGCACCGTCCAAAGAACGACCAGACTGCAATTCATCACGAATTCTGGAAGCGGTGATGATGTTGGCGTCAACACCCATACCGATACCCAAAATGATACCGGCAATACCGGGCAGAGTCAGGGTAAAGCTGTTCATAATGGGCAGATAACCGGAAACAGCGATGATGGAGCCGGCAACCTGACCGATGATGCAGATGGCTGCAACAAAGCCGGGCAGACGGTAGCGCAGAATCATAAAGATGCAGACAAGCAGAAGTGCGATAGCACCGCCCAGAATCATCGCATCTTTGGCAGCATCACCCATAGTGGGGCTGATGGTGCTGAAGTTTTCGGTTTCCATTTCATAAGGAAGAGCGCCGTAGTTGATTTTTCTGGCAAGGTTATAAGCCTCTTCTGCAGTGAAGTTGCCGGTAATGGTGCCTTTATTCGAAATCACAGCACTCACAGAAGCAGTGGAAACATTTTCATCGTCCAGCCAAATGGAAATGGAACCTTTGTTGAGCAATTCGGTGGTGGCTTTTTTGAAGGCGGCAGCACCGGTGGAATCCAGTTCAAAAGCAACCACATAAGCACCGGTGTTATCGTCAACCATCACCTTGGCAGTGGTCACATTTTTGCCTTCCATAATCTGTTCACCCTCGACCGTTTCGCCCTTGCGGAAAACAAGTTTGGAAGTGGTACCGATTTCGGCAATGGCGGCCTGAGGATCAAAATCGGTCTCATCTTCTTTCCAGGGGAAGCGAAGAACCAAACTGTCGTTGGTAGAGTCCGGATAGATCTCATAGTCAGTGATGTTCAGTGCGGCAAGACGAAGTTTCAAAGCTTCCTCGCCCGCGGCCAATTCTTCATCGGTCACATCGACGCCATCTTTGGGGGTAAAGGTGACGTCCACGCCGCCGCGGATGTCGATGCCCCAACGAATGTCATCTCCGCCCTTCAAATAAATCCCTTTGTAATCGCCATACTGTTCAGAAATGCCGAAAACAGAGGTCACGAAGAGGAAGAGAATCAAGATGGCAACGATGAAGAATATAGGTTTTCCAACCTTTTTCATGTTGTATCCTCCCAATTTCGATTGTCCGGTCATACGCCGGACTGCTTATTTTGTCGTTTCCTTATTATAATATTTAAGAGAAAAGACAAACATTGCTTTTTATTATAATAAACAAGCCTGATAAAGTCAATCGGTTTGTTTGGTTTTTTGGGGAAAATGAGCAAAAACGATTCAAAAGCTTTCTTGCTTTCTAAGAAAGGGAATTGACGAGTTTTGAAAAATATGCTATGATGCTATGGTAATTTGATAGGGTGTGTGGATTCATTTTCTTTTGGGAGGATAGAAGAAATGAAAAAATGCTTCTCATGGATCGGAATGAGCTTCCTGTTTGCGCCGTTTGCTTCCATCCCTGTTTTGGCAGAAGAGGTGATTCCTGCCACCGGCACCACTACCGACAACGGGCTTTGGGGAATTTTACTTGTGGTTGCGCTGCTTTTGATTGTGGCAGTTATTGTTTTGGGGATCTTTTCCAAAAAGAAAGACGATTAATAAAGATGATTCAAACGGAAAGCAACTGAATTTATTTTGCCGCTGTGGCGGAACAGGCAGACGCAAGGGACTTAAAATCCCTCGATAGCAATATCGTACCGGTTCGATCCCGGTCAGCGGCACCACGAAAAAAGTCTCTTTTGTCTGGTAGACAAAAGAGACTTTTTTCAATGATATCCGTTCCTGCCGGAACGGGTGATATATCTTCGACATGATATCGCACTGTTGTGCGATGATATATGCCTTCGGCATATGAAGGAACGGAT
>JAFQMB010000017.1 GCA_017421095.1 Oscillospiraceae bacterium | reverse complement strand
TTTGATTTCTTTCAAAAATTCTTCATACTTTCCTCTGCCGCCCAGCCTTCCTTCCGGCTTTGTGGTAGCAACGGATTTGGGGCGGTCACCACCGGCAAAGAGATCGGCATACCGGATGGAGAGTTTAGTCGCTCCTCCGTCGAAAAATTCCCGGGTCAGCTCCCCTGCCTGTTCATAGGTGGTCAGGGGCAGCACCCGATTCACCGGGATCCCGAAGGAATCATCCTCCTGCAAAAGACCGCCTTCATATTGCAGCAAAAGCAAACTGTCGGTTTTGGCTTTTCGGTTACCAAACAAAAGGTCGCCATACCAATTGGCCATACCGGTGTAATTTGCCGTTTCCCCGTTTAAGAAATAATAATCGATGGTGAAATTTCCCGTCATATCGGGGTTTTGTTCGATCACCCGCACCGTCTGGCCGGTTTTTTCCACCGTCACCATTTCCGAATCCCGCAGAATAAACTGACCGTAAAGGGCGGTATAATTGCTGCGTTTCCCTGCCATAGATGCCTGGATCACACCCCGGGCATCCCCCTCGCTCATCACGGCAAAGAGCGCATTTTCAGCATTTTTGATGCCAAATACCGGCAAATTTGCCTGTTGGGTTTCGCTGGTTTTTTCCAGTTTCAATGCCGCAGGCTCTCTGCCATAGACATATTGGGTATAATCTTCGGTGGATTTCCCTCTCCGATCCAGATCAATCAGCGCACCGCTGCCGTCCGGCACCAAAAGATATCCGTCGCTGCCGTTTGCCGCCGCCCCGAAATAGGGCATCAGCGAGATGGCGGTCACCTGATATTTTTCACCCTTTTCTTCAATCCCGGAAAGGGGAACCGAAACCCGCAGCCCATCGGGCCGGAGAAAAAGATCCAAAAGGATAGTGGTTTCCTCTTTTGAGAAGGAAATCACAAACCGAACACCCGATTCCAACAGATAACAAACGCTGTCGGCATCCGAGGCACTGTTTGCGCTGCCCAGATTGTTCACCTGGTCGGAAAACTGCACCTGTAAAAGAGATTCCATCAGCCGCTTGGTGCTGCCTCTGGAAGATTCATCCTCCTCATATCCATCCGGGGTGGTTTCCCAAATTTTTCCCTCGGCATCAGAAAGGCGGATCCGGGCCTCTTTTGCATCCACCTCCAAAAGGAAGCGGTCATTCTCGGCCACCTTTTGCCAGCCTGCACCTGAAAGCATCGGGCCTGCTTTTGGCAGTTCCGCATCCTCATCGGACCGTTTGGAAACCGGCGCACAGGAGATCAGACTCCAGAGCAAAAGAAACACAAGGGCCAGCAAGAAGATTCGTTTTTTCATGGGATCCACCTCCTTTTTTGGGGGATTTTCAAAATCAAAGCATCAATTTCATCTCGGTAACCAAACTGCTGATAAATTCCAACAGTTGGGTCACCACATCATAAGCCAAGGCACAAAGAACGATCAAAACAACCATTCCCACCAGGGTGAGCACCAAAAGCCATACATTCTTCCAGAAGGAATACATATGCACCTCTTTTGTGGCCATAAAGAGGCAAAGCCCTGTCCAAAGGAGCAAAATCACCTGCAAAAGGGAATAGAAAACCGCCTCTTCCGCCGCCAGCAAATTGGAAAGCAGAATCATCACCAGACTGCCCAGAATATAAGGTGTCAGGGCGGCGGCAGTATAATTGGCCACCTCCAGAAGACGGCCTTTGCCGTCATTCACCGTGGTAATTGCCCAGTTGCAGACCACAAAAAGCAGATAAAGCCCAATGGTAGAAAGGAAGATCTCTACCAGACTGAAACGCTCCTGCATAGAGGTTCGGAAGGCAAATCCCGTCCAGGAAGCCTGGATGACCGCCGTCAAAAACAGGGCGATCAGCAAAAAAGCGGTCACTTTCCAGGAATCTTTTTTGCGCTCTTTCATATCCTCATAGCCCACAAGAGGATGGATCATACAATAAAAGGGATATTTCCAAACGGGCATCTGCAGTTCATAAAGGGTTTTAGCGTGTTTTTTGCGCCAGGCAGAAAAGATGGCAAGCAACACACAAACCACGCAAAGGCTGCCCATAATCGCACCGAAATTGGCCTGCAAAAAGGCATCCCGCAGGCTGCCGAAGGCTTCGCCGTAAAGTTCCTGTTCCCCGGCCGCCCGATAATAATTCATGGCCGCGGCATCGTCTCCCTGCCCTTCGCTCGCCTTTCCCAAACCTCGGTTGGCAGGCGCATAAGAGGCATCCCGATGCAACACCCGTTCCCAGGGAAGTTTGGCCTGGGCATAAAGACCTTTGGCACAAAGAGAAACCGCCTGTCGCACATCCTCTCCAAAGGAAGTGGGGGTAAACAGCGTCAACCCTCCGCCTGTTTTATCCAAAAGCAGCAACCCTGCATCGCAGGCTGCCACCGCCACCGGAT
>JAFQMB010000133.1 GCA_017421095.1 Oscillospiraceae bacterium | reverse complement strand
AGGGCGGCGTTTTGCAGGTCGATGTGAAGTATCTGCTTATTCTGGATGTGACTCCGCTTTCTTTGGGCCTGGAAACCCTCGGCCGCGTGACCACCAGAATCATCGAACGCAACACCACCATCCCCACTAAGAAGAGCCAGATCTTCTCTACTGCAGCAGACGGTCAGACCAGCGTGGAGATCCATGTTTTGCAGGGTGAGCGCGAAATGGCTGCTGATAACAAGACGTTGGGTGTCTTCCATTTGGATGGCATTCCCGCTGCTCCCAGAGGGGTGCCGCAGATCGAAGTCACGTTTGACATCGACGCCAACGGTATCGTTCATGTGACCGCCAAAGATTTGGGAACCGGTAAGGAACAGGATATCACCATTTCCAGCAGCACCAATATGAGCAAGGATGAGATCGATAAGGCTGTGAAAGAAGCCGAACAGTATGCCAGCGAAGATAAGAAGCGCCGTGAGGCTGTGGAAACCAAGAACGCCGGTGAATCTGTTGTCTTCCAGCTGGAAAAGAGCCTGAATGAACTGGGCGATAAAGTTTCTGCCGACGAGAAAAAGCCGGTGGAAGATGCCATCGCAGAACTGAAGGAAGCTTTGAAGGGTGAAGATGTGGAAGCCATTAAGGCCAAGACCGAAGCTGCCGAAAAGGCCTTCTATCCCATTGCCAGCAAAATTTATGAACAGGCAGCCGCTGCCAACCAGGCTCAGAATGCCGGTGCTGCAGGTGCCGACCCCAATGTGGTGGATGCCGATTTCACCGAAGTGAACGATAACGAACAGTAAGCATTTTCAGCAGATTTGCAGCAGGGGCAAGAGGAATCTTGCCCCTCTGTGTCGGCTCAGATCTCCATAGAAAAAGGTGACAAAAGTGGCAGATAAACGCGATTATTATGAGGTCCTTGGGGTTTCCAAGGGCTGCAGCGAAAGCGATTTAAAGAGCGCCTATCGTAAACTGGCAAAAAAATATCATCCGGATCTGAACCCCGATAATAAAGAGGCGGAAGAGAAGTTCAAAGAGGTCAATGAGGCTTATGAAATTCTTTCCGATTCCGATAAGCGCGCCAGATATGATCAGTTTGGTCATGCCGGTGTGGATCCATCTTACGGTGCGGGCAGCGGTGGTTACGGCGGCTATGGCGGTGGCTTCGGCCAGGGGATGGATTTTGACCTGGGCGATATCTTCGGCAGCTTCTTTGGCGGTGGCTTCGGCGGTGGCGCCGCACAGAATCCCTCTGCACCCAGACGAGGCAATGATCTTCGGGCCACCATCACCATCAGCTTTATGGAATCTGCCAAAGGGTGTTCCAGAACGGTGCGTGTCAATCGCAACGAAACCTGCCCCGACTGCGGCGGTAACGGTGCGGCAAAGGGAACGAAGAAAGAAACCTGTCCCGATTGCCAGGGGCATGGCCAACAGAGGGTGAATAAGCGCACCCCCTTTGGCGTTTTCCAAACGGTTCAAACCTGTCAAAGATGTGGCGGAAGCGGTAAGATCATCAAAACACCCTGTCCCACCTGTTCTGGAACGGGCAGAAGAAGAGCCGTCAAAGAGGTAACGGTCAATATTCCTGCCGGCATTGATGACGGACAATCCATTGCCTATCGTAATATGGGAGATGCCGGTCCCAATAACGGCCCGGCCGGCGATCTGAATATTACCGTGCGGGTGGAAAAAGACAGCATCTTCCGCAGAGAGGGGAATGATGTTTGGTGCGACGCCCCTTTGAGCTTTATGCAGGCTGCTTTGGGAGACGAGATTAATGTGCCTACCATTGGCGGTCAGGCGAAGATCACCATTCCCGAAGGCACCCAAAACGGAACGGTTTTCCGAATGAAAGGGAAGGGTTTCCCGGTGGTCAACACCAAAAACACCGGTGATCAGTATGTGCGGGTCAATGTTGAGATTCCGACCAAACTGAATAAGGAACAGAAGGAATTAATCCGAAAGCTGGATAAAACCATGAAAGAGAAGAACTACACCAAACGGGTCAGTTTCTTCGAACGGCTCAAGGATCTTGGAAAATAAACAAGAGAACACCCCAAGGCATGCAAAAATGCTTTGGGGTGTCTTTTTTATCCCTTTTAGATCGCAATTTACCTTTGTTCGTTTTGAAAAACGGGTATAAAACAGCTACTGTTGACCCACAATAAAGGCAACTGAGAAATTGGAGGCGATCGTGATGAAGAAAACAAAAAGTTTCAAAGAATTTATTCGCACCAACGGCATTTATTTGGGGCTTGGTGTCTGCTTGCTTGCGGCGGTCGCAGGATCATTTTTTCGGCTTGAAAGCGGTTTGACGGAAATTCGTTCGGAAAATGCTTCTCTGCTGGAATCTCAAAAAAAAACAAGTTTTACCGAAACCGAAACCCCATTGAGCGGCGTGTCAAAGCCGTCCGAATCGTCGTCGGTGCCGGAAGAGGAATCCTCATTCTTGCCACCCTCTTCCATGCCGTCGGAAGAGACAGAATCATTCGAAGAGTTCTCAACCTCGGAACCGCTTTTGTATATTTTACCGGCCGTCGGAAAGATCGGTGAACGCTTTTCCGGTGACGCGCTGATTTATTATCCCACCTTAAAACTTTGGAAGGTGCATCAGGCTTTGGATGTGATCGCTCCGGTCAGCACTCCGGTGAAGGCGATGGCAGACGGCCAGGTGATCAAATGTTTTGAAGATTCGCTGCTGGGGGTTGCGGTCAGAATTCAGCATCCGGACGGCATGATTTCCACTGTTTACGGCCTTTCGCAGAAACTGACGGTGAAAGAAGGACAACAGGTGAAAGTTGGGGATGTTCTTGGGGTTGTTGCAGGGGTTCCCTCGGAATCGGACCGTTCCGGGTTGCATATCACGATGCAATCGCAAGAAGGGATATTTTTAGATCCGGAAGCATATATCAGAAGCGGTTCATAAAAAAGAAAATGCCTGCCCTCAGCCGATATTATCGGGCGGAACAGGGGCAAAGCAGAGGAAGAACGGTGAAAATGCGGTTTTTCCTCTGCTTATTTTTTATAAAAGAGTTATGGCATCCTCATAGCGTTATTTGTTACAGGAAAAAACGGCAAAAGTCTTGTAAAAAGATCAAATTCTTGGTAAACTGTTGAGGCAGAGTGAAAGTGAATCGCGCATTTCTCCTGTAAATATATTGACAATTTGGAGGAACAACAGATGGAAGACCGCATTATTCTTTCTTCCCGCGGTGAAAAAACCGTTTATCGGGAAGGGGACACCATCGTTAAAATTTTTTCTGATCTTCGCCCCAAAGCGGATGTGTTGCAGGAAGCCTTGAATCAGTGCCGTGCGCAGGAGGCAGGGATCTCTGTTCCAACTGTTAAAGAGATTCGTCGGATTGACGGAAAGTGGGCAATTGTCTCGGAATTTATTGAAGGGGAAACCATTGCAGAGCGTATTGCTGCCCATCCCGAAGAAAAGGATGAACTGATGGATCGCTTTGTGGAACTGCAGTTGGAATTGCATCGCAAACGGGCTCCGCTGCTGACCCTTCAGGTGCCGATGCTGCATCATCATATTCATGATGCGGATTTGGATGCGGTCACCCGTTATGAACTGCACATTCAGCTTGATAATATGCCCCAAAAGAGAGAACTTTGTCACGGTGACTTCCGCCCGGATAATGTGATCATTCGCCCGGACGGCAGTTATTGCATCACCGACTGGCCGAGAGCAGGCCAGGGGAACGGTGCTGCCGATGCCGCCCTCAGTTGGGTGATGATTGCCATCAGCAACGGGGAAGAACTGGCAGAAGATTATCTGAAACGTTTCTGTGAAAAGGGCGATGTGAGCAGCGAATCGGTGAAAAAATGGATCCCGATTACGGCCGCTTCGTTGATGCATGCCTATGGCAAAAAAGAAGACAACTATTTGAAATCGCTGATCAAGAAATAAGGGCGGATTACGGGATGGACAATTTATCTTTTACCCAGGTGGATGCATCCAAGGCTGGGTGTTTGGAAAAAACGGTGACCGAACAGGATCTTGCCGTTGCCGTCGGAAGCGGTTCTCTGCCCGTTTTGGGAACGCCCATTCTTGCTCTTTGGATGGAAGAGGTGTGCCACAAACTGGCTGAAACTGAAATTACCGATCCTGCCATAACCAGCGTGGGATGTGCGCTTTCTTTGGAGCATCTTGCTCCCACCGCACCGGGCAAAAAGGTGCGTTTGCAGGCAGAAGTCACCCAAAGGGATGATCGCCGTATCTGTTATCGAATCCTGGCTTTTGATGAGGCGGGGTTGATTGGCAAGGGCGAACACACTCGGGTTTTTGTGAAGTCTGCCCGTTTTTTGGAGAAAATGGCCCTCCGCAGCAAAGAAATATCGGAATGAGCCAAAAGAAAGACAAAGAAAAGAGAAGTCAAGCCGACTTCTCTTTTTTATTCTTATAAAATGCCTTTCGCTTGAAGGTTGCAACTTTTCTTCCTGTATGGTATACTAAAGCAGTTCATAGATAAAAGGGGGGCGTATGTCTTGGAAAATCAGGATATGTTACAAACGGAAGAAACGGTTTTGACAGAAGCATCCGTTTCGCCTTCCAAAAGACCTCCTGCTGTTTCTTTTTTGTTGGAGGGGGGTGCCATACTCTGCGGCGCTTTGATCGGTTATTTTTGTTTTGATCGGTTGTTGTTTGGGGTTTGTTTCGGTTTGGGTGTCGGTGTGGCCTTGAGTATGATTTTGCATTTATACACCAACCGCCCAAAGAGGGAGATAACAAACGAAGGTGAAGCAGAAACCGAAGCGGAATCGTGATATTAGGAGGAATGGGTGTGATCTTCAAACGGGTAATCCGATGGATAACCAGATTGCTTCCGATTCCTTTTTTGGCAGTTGGTGTTTTGATCTGCACCTCTTTTGCGGTGATTGCCCCCACAGTCGGAACTGTTGGCGGATCCGAGGTGGTTTTGCCGAACTCTCCTTATGTGGTTGCGCCGGTGAAAGAATCGGTTGACAGAAGCAAAGAGATGGCTGCTTTTGAAGCAAAAAACCGCGATTGTGTAGGATGGCTTTATATCCCCGGAACGGATATCGACAACGAGGTGGTCCAGAGTTATAACAACGATTATTATCTGCGCCGCACCTCTTTGAAAAAGTATTATTCCGAACACGGCTGCTATTTTGCCGACTATCGAAACCGATTGGAAGCCGGAGAAGAGAAGGATCGTAACATCATTCTTTACGGTCATAACATCTGGGATGACGGCACCATGTTTTCTCAGCTTTTAAAGTATGAAGACTGGCAGTATTTTGCCGAACACCCTTATTTATATTTTCAAACGGCAGATGGAATGCGTGTTTACCGTGTGGTCGCCGCCTATTATACTTTTACAAATTTTTATTATATTCGCCCCAACGGAACAGATGCACAATGGTCTTATATTTTGGAAGAAAGTTTGGCGAAAAGTGAATTTTTGACCGATTTGGACCTGCCGCTGGACGGAAATTACTTGACCCTTTCCACCTGTTGTTATAAATATTATTATTCCTGGGGCAGCAGACGAATGGATCAGCGATTTGTTGTTTTGGGCCTGGAAATCGATCCGGAAAATCCGCCGGAATATCATCTGCCGGTGACCAATCCCCATAAAAAAAGCCCGTATGATTGAGAAAGAAGCAAGGAAAGCAGGAAATGGATATGGAGCAGCAACGGATGATGCAGACAGAAATACTTTGTTGCACCACCGAAGAAGAAATAAAAAAGGCGGCAACGAGCGCTGCCGAACAATTGCTGGCAGGTCAGGTGGTGGCTATTCCCACCGAAACGGTTTACGGCCTTGCGGCCGATGCCACCAATGAAGCGGCAGTCAAAGAAATTTTTCGCGTGAAGGGAAGACCGCAGGATAATCCGCTGATCGTTCACATCAGCGATCTATCGATGCTTCCTTTGGTCACAACGGCGCAGTCAGAGGATGCTCTGCGTCTGTTTGAAGCCTTTTGGCCGGGCCCTTTGACGGTGATTTTGCCCCGTGCCGATTCTATTCCTGCTGCTGTCAGCGCCGGGTTAGACACGGTTGCAGTTCGTTTTCCCGCCCATTTTGTGGCTCAGCAGGTGATTGCTTGCTGCAATAAACCTTTGGCGGCGCCCAGCGCCAATCGTTCCGGTATTCCCAGCCCCACAACCGCACAGCATGTGATGGATGATTTGTCGGGGCGGATCCCTTTGATTTTGGATGGCGGCAGTTGCAGTGTCGGTGTGGAAAGCACGGTAATCACTCTTTGCACCGAAAATCCCCGAATCCTTCGCCCTGGTTTTGTCACCAAAGAACAGCTGGAAGAGGTGCTTGGTAAGCCGGTCGAGGTGGATGAAGCCTGTTTGAAGGCATCAACTGCAGGGCAGGCGGTTTCTTCTCCGGGAATGAAATATAAGCATTATGCACCCAAAACCGCTTTGACATTGGTCCAGGGCAGTTTGGACGATTACATTTCCTATGCCAAGGCAAATGGCTTTACAGCTGCTTTTTGCTTTGAAGAAGAGGTTTCGGCACTTTCTGACGCCGGATTTACCTGCGTGGCCTATGGCAGAGCCGGAGATGACGTCTCTCAGGCGGCCAGTTTGTTTGATGCGCTACGTCGGTTAGATGAACTGGGCGTTTCTTCTGCTGTGGGAAGAATGCCTTCGAAAGACGGAGTGGGTCTTGCAGTAACCAATCGGCTGATTCGTGCAGCTGCCTTTCGGGTAGTGGATGCCAAAACCGGGGCGTCGCTTTCCGAAACTTCAACCGAACAACCGGTTTGATCTTGAAAGAGAGGGTGGTGTAGCAGATGGTGATCGGTTTGACCGGTCCTTCCGGATCCGGGAAATCTGCTGTTGCCGCCTGTTTGCGGGAACAGGGCGTTTTCGTGATCGATTGTGATCTGGTGGCAAGAGAGGTTGTTTTGCCCATGACCCCGGGTTTGAGTGCCCTTTGTGCCACCTTTGGAAATGAAATTTTGCAGGAGGACGGCAGTTTGAATCGAAGAAAACTGGCCGAGATTGCTTTCTCTGATCCGAAATTGACCCAAAAACTCAACGAAACCATCCATCCGTTTATTTTGAAGCGGATTGCTGAATTGATGGCTTCCGCTTCTGCAAAAACCGTCTGTTTGGATGCACCGACCTTGTTTCAAAGCGGTTTGGATCAAAAGTGTGATCGGATCATCGGGGTGCTGGCCCCTTATCAACTGCGATTGGAACGTATCTGTGCCCGTGACGGTTTGTCCCTTTCGGCGGCCAAAAGCCGTCTTGCGGCCCAGTTGCCGGATGATTATTTCCGCGAGCATTGTCATAAACTGATTGAAAATCACGGCAGTTTGGACGAACTGCGTTTGAAAACTTTGGAGGTGCTTCATGGCATCTGATCGTCGTTCCCGCTTTTCGGTGGGAAGGTTTGTTTTGGTGCTGCTCTTTTGTTTTTTGCTGATCATCGGCGGATTTCTTTGGGCAAAAGAAAGTTATGAGCGGGTTCGATATCCTTTGGAATATGAAGACCTGATCCTTCGGTATTCTGATGCATATGATCTGGACCCTGCCTTTGTGGCAGCAGTGATCAACACCGAAAGCAGCTTTCAGCCGGATGCCAGATCCTCCGCCAACGCCATCGGACTGATGCAATTGCAGCCGGAAACCTTTGATTGGGTCAAATATAAAATCGGGGAAGAACGATCTTTGACAGAAGAAGACCTTTTGGATCCTGAGATCAATGTCCAATACGGTTGCGCCTTATACCGCCTTTTGCTCGACGAATTCGGCAGTTTGGAAACGGCGGTAGCCGCCTATCATGCGGGATGGGGGAATGTGAAGAGTTGGTTGTCTGACACCGGATATTCTTCGGATGGGATTCATTTGGATCAAATCCCGTTTGTAGACACTGCCCATTATCTGGATCGGATTATCAGCGATCAAGAGGTTTATGCCCGTCGTTATGAATGTTTGAAAAGGAATACAGCCTCGGGCGATTAAGTTTGCCGCGAGGATGCATAAATGATTTTAACAAAAGGAGTCTTTGCAATGGAAAATAAAACTTTGGGTCAGAAACTGACCGAAGAATTGACCTATGCGCCCAAAAGTGCCTTTGATCTCTTTGATGATGCCGCTATGGAGGCCGCAGATCGCTTTGCTTTGGACTACAGAGCCTATTTGGATGCTTCCAAAACCGAGAGAGAAGCGGTGAAGGTTTCTGTGGCAGAGTTGGAAGCTGCCGGTTATCAGCCTTTTGTTCCCGGCAGCGTTTTGAAGACAGGGGATAAATTTTATTTTGTCAACCGCAACAAGTGCCTGATTTCTGTT
>JAFQMB010000132.1 GCA_017421095.1 Oscillospiraceae bacterium | reverse complement strand
GGTGGCAAGACCGATCTGGTTGCCATAAGAAGAATAGCCGGCGGCAGCGGTGGTCACCAGTTTTTTCTGGGAAAGCTTGCCGGGCATGGTGGCAGAAAGAGGAACGGTGGGATCTGCGGCGCCGGTCACACGCATGGCCTGATAGACATAGCTGCGGCCGGACAGGGGGTCGCGGATGGCACCGCCGATGCAGGTGGCGGCACCGCCGAAGGGTTCGATCTCGGTGGGATGGTTATGGGTTTCGTTTTTGAAGAGCAAAAGCCAATCTTCCTCCTGACCGTTCACATCCACAGAGATTTTCACGGTGCAGGCATTGATCTCTTCCGACTCATCCAGTTTTTCCAGTTTGCCGGCCTCTTTCAGCGCCTTGGCGCCGATGGTGGCCAAATCCATCAGGGTGATGGGGCGGCCGGGGCGCAAATTTTCGTGGAGTTCCAGATAGGTATCCAGCGTTTTCTGCACTCTTTTATCATCGGTGGTCAGCTCGGTGAGATGGGTGGTGAAGGTGGTGTGACGGCAATGGTCAGACCAATAGGTGTCCAACACCCGGATCTCGGTAAGGGTGGGCTGACGGTTTTCCGAAGCAAAATAATCCCGGCAAAGACGCAGGTCATCCCGATCCATTGCCAGACCGTATTCCTTGATAAAGGCATCCAGAGCCGCCTCATCCATCTGAGTAAAGCCCTCTAAAACAGCCACATCCGCAGGCACATCATAAACGCTTTGCAGGGTTTCGGGCAGTTCCAAAGAAGCCTTGCGGCTTTCCACCGGGTTGAGCAACTGACCGGTGACCGCCTCTTTTTGGGCGTCGGTCAACTGGCCGTAAAACAAATAGATTTCAGCACTTTTTACAATGGGGCGCTCGCCGCGGCTGAGCATCTGGATGCACTGGGCAGCAGAGTCTGCCCGCTGGTCATACTGACCGGGCAGCGGTTCCACCGCCAAAATAAAATCGGCATCCTGGGGGAGTTCTTCCAAAAGATGATCCACCTGGGGTTCGGAGAAGATGTTTCTCTTGGCCTTTTCAAAGAGCTTGGCATCCAAACCTTCGGTATCGTAGCGATGGATGATCCGCATTTTGTTCAAACCGGTTAGCCCCAAAGAGGCAATCAAATCTGCCTGCTTGTTGGCAGCCAGCGTGTCAAATTCCGGTCTTTTTTCCACATATACACGATTGACCATGTTTCTTCTCCTTATTCCTTGTGTTCGTTGTTTGCCCGGGTCTGCAAAACATCCATGGCCTTTTTGCCGATATCGGATCTGCAGAAAGCACCTTCGAAATGGATCTTCTTCACAGCATCATAGGCCTTTTTTGCCGCCAAAGGCAGGGTTTCATCCAGGGCGGTGACCGCCAAAACACGGCCGCCGGAAGTCACCAGATCTTCCCCTTCCTGTTTGGTGCCGGCATGGAAAAGATGCAAATCCTCTGTTTCGCAAAAATCGGTAAAATCGATCTTTTTGCCCTTTTCATAACTCTCGGGATAGCCGCCGGAAGCCAAAACCACACAGCAGGCAGAGAGATTTTTGAAAGAGACCTGTTGTTTGTGCAAACTGCCGTCCACCGTAGCCTGCATAATGGCAAGGAGATCCCCTTCCAAAAGGGGCAGAACGGTTTGGGTTTCGGGATCGCCGAAACGGCAGTTATATTCGATGACCTTGGGGCCGTTTTTGGTGAGCATCAGGCCAAAATACAAGCAACCTTTGAAGGGGCAACCCTCTGCTTCCATTGCCCGCAAAGTGGGCAGGAAGATGGTTTCTTCGCAGATTTTAGCCACTTCCTCGGTATAGAAAGGGTTGGGGGCGATCACGCCCATACCGCCGGTATTCAGCCCCACATCGCCGTCATGGGCCCGTTTATGGTCCATAGAGGAAACCATGGGGATCAGCGTTTTCCCGTCGGTGAAGCTCAGAACCGTCACCTCAGGGCCTTCCAAAAACTCTTCGATAACGATCTGATTGCCGCTGTCGCCAAACTGCTTGGAGATCATCATCTCATCCACCGCAGACAGCGCCGCTTCTTTGGTTTCACAAATGAGCACACCCTTGCCCAGTGCCAGCCCGTCTGCCTTCACCACCACCGGGAAGGTGGTCTGTTCCTGCAAATAGGCTTTGGCGGCCGAAGCATCATCAAACACCTGATAATCGGCGGTGGGGATCTGATACTTGCGCATCAGATCTTTGGCAAAAGCCTTGCTGCCTTCGATTCTGGCGGCGGCCTTGTTGGGCCCGAAGGCGGGGATGTTTACCTCGGCCAGTCGATCCACCAACCCAAGAGCCAAAGGATCATCTTGTGCAACCACTGCAAAATCGATTACCTTTTCTGTTGCATAGGAAACAATTCGATCCAGATCCTTGGCG
>JAFQMB010000131.1 GCA_017421095.1 Oscillospiraceae bacterium | reverse complement strand
GAGACTCCTTTGTTTTACTTACTTGAAAAAGAATAACACAGTTACCACACATAATTATAACGCTGTTTGGCCAAAAAAAGCAAGGGAAGAAGCAAAAGCTTCTCCCCCTGTAACAGATAAACTTTTTGAACATTTTTTGTGAACAGATTAAAATTCCAAAAGGCCGCCCGTGTCCGCAACCACCCGCACATCGGGATGATCGGTCTCAAATTCGATCAACACCCGGCGAAGCATCTCACGGAACCGCTTGGTGTTTCGGCATTTCAACAGCAGTCGGCTGCGATAAAACCCTGCTGCGCGATAGACGGTTGCTCGTGCAGGGCCAAGGGCCTTTAAAGGAAGATTGGAATATTCTTTTCGAACCAGTTCGGTCAGCAACTGCAAAAACTCCTGTCCGCCCCGAATCAAAGAAGGCTCTTCCACCGCCTGAAAACCGATGGCACACAAATCGCAATAAGGGGGATACAACAGCAGTTTCCGAACGGCAATCTCGCTTTCATAAAATGCCTCATAATCCTGTTTACAGGCCAAGGTTACCGCTTCGGAATCCGGGTCCAGCGTTTGAATCAACGCTCTTCCCTTTTTCTCTCCTCTTCCGGCACGGCCGACCACCTGGGTGATCAGATTAAAGGCTCTTTGGGCGCCTCTGAAATCGCCGGAATAAACCGCCCGGTCGGCCCCAAGCACGCCAACCAGTGTGACATTCGGGAAATCCAATCCCTTTGCCACCATTTGGGTGCCCACCAAAATATCGTATTCCCCGGCGGCAAATGCAGCGAACCCTTTTTCATGGGCATTTTTTGTCAGGGTGGTATCTGCATCCATTCGCAAAATTTTGGCAGCAGGAAAACACTCCTGCAGCATCTGAACGATCTTTTGGGTGCCAACACCGGTGTGTTTCATGGTTTCGCCGCCACAGACGGGACACTTTTCTTCCGCCCCTCTGGAATGGCCGCAATAATGACACATCAATCTGCCGTTTGCCTTATGATAGGTCATTGCCACCGAACAATTGGGGCAGCTGATCACCTGACGGCAGGTTTTACAGGTTACGGTGGTTTCATAGCCCCGTCGATTGCAGAGTAAAATCACCTGTTCTCCCGCAGAAAGGGTCTCGTCAATGGCTTCCAAAAGGGCGTCGGAAAGCCGCTCGCTGCCTTTTCCCGGCTGAGAGGACATATCCACAATCTGTGTTTCGGGCAGGTCAAAATTATTATAACGCTTTTTCAGAGTGCACAAGGTGTAACGTCCGTTTAAAGCGGCGTGATAACTTTCGATTTCAGGGGTTGCGCTGGCCATCACAAACAAGGCGTTTTCCTTTGCGGCCAAAAATTTTGCCGCGTTTCGTGCATGGAATCTGGGGGTTTGTTCGGATTTGTAGCCGGATTCCTGCTCTTCATCCATCACAATCAGCCCCAAATTTTCCGGAGGATTAAAAACCGCACTGCGGGTCCCCATCACGATTTTGGCCTCACCCCGCTTGATGCGCTTCCATTCATCCAATCGTTCGCCCACACCCAGCCCGGAATGAATCACCGCCACCTGTTTTCCGAAATATCGGTGAATCCGACGGACTGTTTGCGCGGTCAAGGCGATTTCGGGCACCAGAAAGAGCACCCCTTTTCCCTGTTCCAGCGCCGCTTCCATCAGTTTGAAGAAGACAGAGGTTTTTCCACTTCCGGTCACCCCGTAAAGCAACGCTGCGTGGGGCTGATTCTCCGACAAAAGGGCAGATAAGGTCTCAAACGCCTTGCTTTGCTCGCCATTTAAGATGATATTTTCCACCTGATCCGCTTGATCGGAATCTTCATACGGATTGCGATAGACCTCAATTTCATCATACTCCACAATCCCCTTATCTGCAAGCCGATCGATTACCGAAGCGGTTACTCCGGTCAGATAACAAATCTCTTTCAGATTGGCGGCTTCTTCCGACAAAAGGCGCACCACCCGGCGCTGTTTATCGGTCAAAAGGAAGATTTCTTCCCCTTTTTCTGTTTGCACAACGGCGGTTCGGCAATCTTCGTCCACTTCAGCCAACAGGCGCACCTGTTTGACTCCGGCATCTCCCAATTTACGCACATAATCGCCGGTTTTCACCACCATATTGGCAGAAAGAAGGGCCAAAAGGTCGGGATCGCGCTCATCAAACCCCATTTCCAGAAGTTGTTGTTCGTTTCGTCCCATCCTCGCCCGTTTCAAAAAGTCAAGGAGTTTTCCTTGACGATCATTCTCACCCCTGGCTTCGGGCATCGCTTTATAAATCACCCGTCGTTTTACCTTCAAAGCGGTGGGAACGCAGAGATTCTGCACACTGTAAAGAGGGGCAAAACAGGTTTCGGACAAATGCTCACAAAGCGCCATCTGCAAAGGAGAAAGAATCGGCTCTTCATCCAAAACCCGATAAATCTCTTTCAATTTTCTCTCCGGTTCGTATTCGCTGATGCTGCAAACAATCCCGGTGCGAATCCGGTTCCCTTTTCCAAAAGGCACCAAAACACGGCATCCGACCGAAAGGGTCATCCCTTCAGGAATCCAATAAGAAAAAGGGCGATCAACAGAAAAAGGAGTGTTTTCCACTGATACGGCTGCAATCTGTGCCACCAAGGAAAACACCCCCAAACTCATTCAAAATGTCCGTCAAATTCAATCGTTCACAACATGATATTTTCCGGCTTCAAACTCTTCTTCTGCCAAGCAAACAGGCTTGACGGTATGATACTTATCCGAATCTTCATGACGGTCCACAATCTCTCTTGCCCGCTTGGCAACCGCCATCACATAAGAATAATAATTGCAATTATTCTCTTCTCTTGCATCATTCATAACAATTTTCATATTCCATTCTCTCCTCTTTTTTCTGTTTCATTTTTGATAATGGCGTAAATCTCTTCAGCCGCACGCAGGGGATCATCATTAATCACCTGATAATCATACTGACTCGCCAATTTCATCTCTTCTTCTGCCCGTGAAAGCCTACCGGCAATGACCTCTTCCGGTTCGGTGCCTCTTCCCCGCAGTCTGGAAGCCAATTCCTCCATGGAAGGGGGCAACAGGAAAACGCTGACACATTCGGGCATTTTCTCTTTCACCTGCAAAGCACCCTGCACTTCAATTTCCAAAATCGGGTTGATTCCCTTTTCCATCCAACGCAGGATCGGTTCCAAGGGAGTGCCATAACTCTTTCCCACAAAGCGGGCATATTCCAAAAAGCCGTTTTCTCCGATCATCTGATCAAAAGCTTCTTGGGTGATAAAATGATAATCCACACCGTCTGTTTCACCGGGGCGGGGATTTCTTGTGGTGCAGGAAACCGAAAAGGCCAGGGCATCGGGATGATGTTCAAACAAAAGATGCCGCACCGTTCCCTTGCCACAGCCGGAAGGCCCGCTTAAAATCACCAAAACGCCCTTATTCATCGGCCAATTCATCCTCCTCCAGTTCTTCTTCCAGAGGTGCCAGGCGGTTGGCCACCGTTTCGGGCTGGACAGCGGAAAGAATCACATGATCGCTATCGGTGACAAGCACCGCACGAGTCCGTCTGCCATAGGTTGCATCGATCAGGGTTCCTTTTTCCTTGGCATCCTGAATGATTCGCTTGATAGGAGCAGATTCCGGGCTCACAATGGCGATCAGCCGATTGGCGGAAACCATATTCCCAAAACCGATATTAATGAGTTTCATATTCAAAGCACCTTTCCGGCCTTGTTTTGAGCGATCTTCGCGCTCTAAGGTTTATAAAAGCCTTACAGTTAAAAAAAATTATACCTTCTCTTACCAATTTTTGCAAGTCTTTATTCCAAATTCTGAACCTGCTCTCTGATTTTTTCAATTTCAGATTTTTGGTTCACCACCAGATTGGTGACGTTCAGGTCGTTGCATTTGGATCCAATGGTGTTGACCTCGCGGTTGAGTTCCTGCACCAGGAAATCCAGCTTGCGGCCCACAGGTCCCTTTTCCTGCAAAATGGCTCTGAACTGACCGATATGGCTGCGCAGACGAACCGTTTCTTCGTCTGTAGCCACCTTATCGGCAAACACCGCCGCTTCGGTCACAATCCGGCTCTCATCCACACTTCGATCGGCAAGCAGTTCCTGCAAGCGACCGTAAAGTCGGTCATAATGGGCTTTCACCGTTTCCCGGGAAAGAGTTTCCACTTCATAAGAAACGTTTTCCAACCCTTCCAAACGAGCAAGCAGGTCGGCTGCCATCTTTTCTCCTTCAACCCGGCGCATTTCTTCCAGTTGCGCCAAAGCATCCTTCGCAGCTGCTTCCACTCCCTGCCAAAGCGCTTCTTCGTCCATCTTGGGTTTTTCAGAAGAAAAGAGATCAGGCATCTGCAAAAGATCGGAAATCCGCAGATCATCTTTCAATTTCATCTCTTTTCCCGCCAGACGCAGGGCCCGGACATATTGGGCGGCCAGATCTTTTTTGAAAACCAAAACATTTTCCGAGGCACCGCTTTGAACCAAGGTGACCCCTACATCCACCTTCCCTCTGGAAAGGATGCTGTTGGCCAGTTTCTTCAGTTTTTCGTCCAAAAATGCCATTCCCCGGGGGGTGCGGGCAGAAAATTCAAAAAAACGGTGATTGACACTGCGAAACTCCACCACCACCTCACCAAAGGGAGTGACTGCCTGTCCGCGGCCAAAACCGGTCATGCTCATTGCCATGATGCTTTTCTCACTTTCATTTCCTGAAAAACAGGTTCATTTCTTTTATTTTACCTTTATATGGAAAAGATTTCAAGCCCTCGTCGATCTCTTTTTCGGTTTTTGGAACAATAAGGTTCTTTTTTGGGGGCAACCTATGAATACCCTAATAAAGGAGGAAAATCATATGGAAAATCTGCAATCTTCCAAGAAAAAAAGCATCCGCGGAACCACCTCTTTCCCTATGAGTGAAAATCAGGGAAAGCGAAATCAACCGATCATGGAAAATCCAAAAAGCAGCAAATTTGACCCACTTGGATCCTGGACAGGAAATCCTGTAAACAGACAGGATATTCCGGTACAAGACGCTGATGATCTTTAAAAGACAAACAACCGCAGGAAAACCTGCGGTTGTTTTTTAAACTCTTTATTTTCCGGCAATGCTGAGTCCTTCGACCCAAACAGCAGGAGAAAGAAATGCGGTGCTGCCGGTGGCACCCTTCATTTCCATTTCAGAGGCAATCTCCTGAATGCCATTCAAGAGTTGGAAGAAGTTACCTGCTACTGTGAAGGAGCGAACCGGAACGGTCTTTTTGCCGTTTTCAATCAAAAATCCGGAACTTTGCAAGGAAAAGTCGCCGCTGATGGTGTTGGCCCCGGCATGTAGGCCACCCAAATCTGTGATATAAATTCCGTTTTCAACCTTTTCAAGCAATTCTGCTTCTGTGCATTTTCCGGGGGTCAAATACATTGTGAACGGACGAACCGAAACCTTGGAATCATAGCCTGCTTTCGCTGCATTTCCGGTGTTTTCTTTTCCGGCAGCACGTGCTGTTTTGCAGTTATAAAGCAGCGTATTCAGAACGCCGTTTTGGATGATATTCTTGCAATGGGTAGGGGTTCCTTCCGCATCAAAGGGCATCGGCATAGGACTTTGCGGATAAAAAGGATCGTCTACCAATGTGACACAGTCTGCCGCAATTTTTTGCCCCTCTTTTCCTTTCAGCAGGGTCAGGCCTTTGAGCGCGTTTTCAGCAGAGAAAACACCGCTATATGTCCCAAGCAGCTGTTTCATAGCGGAAGGTGCAAACACCACCGGCATATTGGATGTAGGAGCCACACCGGCTCCCAACTTGGAAACGGCGTTTTTCACCGCTTCGTTTGCCACCTCGGAAATGTCAATTTCTTCCAAGGGGGCAACACGCATTTCATAGTCGTTGACCATTTCGCCCTGATCGCCAACCACAGCACCGGCCATATATCCCACTAATGTGTTTTCGTAAGAGAGATCCAGCCCTTTGGAATTGTGGATGGCCAAATGCATCTTTTCAGCAAAAATCTGACCGGTAGAGCCGTCTTTCACTCTGGAATCTGCCGCATAAAGAGCCTCTTGTCCTGCCAGCACCTTTTCTTTCAAGCATTCTGCCCCGGGAAGCGGCTGCTGATTGGTGGAAACTTTTTGATAGGTTGCGCCGCCTTCGGTCAAGAACTCCTCTTCTTCGCTTTCCAAAACAGCAGCATTATCTGCTGCCCGCCGCAAAAGGGCCGACGCCTCCTGCTCGCTAAGCGCCTCAGTAGAAGCATATCCCATTTTTCCGTTCACCAGACAACGCAGACAGACACCGCCATCCAAAGCAGAAGAGAATTTATTGATCTCTTTCTGAAAGGCACTGATGCTGATACTTTCGGCTGCCTGATAATAAAGTTCATATTCATTGATACCCAGTTTTTGAGCTTCTGACGCAACGAGCTGCTTGAATTTCAAAAAATCCATTTTCAACCCCTCCTTATCTGCCGCCTACGGTGATGGAAGAAACACGGATCATCGGCTGTCCCACATTGGTGGGAATCGAGCCGCTGGAAGAACCGCACATTCCCTGGCCGCATTCCAGATTATCGCTGACCATATCGATGCGCTGCAACACCTCAGAACCTTTGCCGACCAAACTGGCTCCTCGCACCGGTTCACAGATCTTACCGTTTCGGATGATATATCCCTCGTTTACCGCAAAATTGAATTCGCCGGTCACCGGGTTCACTGATCCGCCGCCCATATCTTTGGCATAAAGACCATACTCAATCGAAGAAATGATCTCTTCCTGGGTTTCGTTGCCGGGTGCAAGGAAGGTGTTGGTCATCCGGGAAGTGGGGGTATACGCATAGCTCTGTCTGCGGGCGTTGCCCGTGCTTTCCATTCCCATGCGGCGGCCGCCCATCTTATCGATCATATACGATTTCAAAACACCCTTTTCAATCAACACATTTCTTTTGGCGGGCGTTCCCTCATCATCAAAATTGATGGAGCCCCAATCGCCGGGAATGGTACCGTCGTCGATGGCGGTCACCTTTTCGTTGGCAATCTGGAGGCCGAGTTTTCCGCAAAATTGGGAACGGTTATAAGCCACACTGGTTGCTTCCAAAGAATGGCCGCAAGCCTCATGGAAAATAACACCGCCAAACCCATTTCCGATGGCCACCGGCATAATCCCCGCAGGGCAATATCCGGCACCAGCCATGGTCACAGCCTGCTTTGCCGCATGAACGCCAACCGCCTTGGGATCCACCCTTTCAAAAAATTCCAGGCCCATTCTGGCACCGGGACGGCAACCGCCGGTTTGGGTTTCGCCGTTCACCTCGGCAATCGCACTGATGCTCATTCTTGTGCGAATCTGGCGATCCTGTGCATAAAGGCCTTCGCTGGTTGCAATCAGAATGTTATGATCCACATCCAAAAGCGTGCCGGTCACCTGCACAATGGAATCGCTGTATTCGGCAGCAGCAGCGCATCCACTTTTCAGCAGTTCCACCTTGGTCTTATTGGCCACCGAAGCAGGCACAATTTTAATGGGATGAATATCACCAAACAAGCGTTCTTTCAAACAGATATCGATTTCAGCAGTTCCCTGGCCCAAGGCTTCCGCTGCGGAGGCGGCACATTTCATCAGCCCTGCTTCGCTGGTATCAACAGTGGTCGCCATCACACTGCGTAATCCTCGAAATACCCGAACGGCTGCCCCGGCGATCAACGCGTCATGAACAGAATCCACCCGTCCGCCAACCAAATTGATGGCGTGATCCAGCGTGTTTTCCGCAAAAATTTCAGCATAATCCGCACCGGTGGAAACCGCCTTTTGCAGAACCCGTTCGCAAATCTCTCTTGCGATCATAGCAAAGACACTTCCTTTCTCAAAACGAGATTGAAAATTATTTTCGTTGCCGAAATATTATAATAAGCATACCACAGATCAAACTGTCTGCGCAAGTGTTTCAACAGGATTTTACGCCTTTTTAGACGCAACAACCCCACCTGCCTTGCAGCAGGTGGGGACCAAATTAAAAATTCCTTTTTAGATGGCTTTGAGATGCCAAAAAGCAGCCTGTCGCTCCTTCATCGGATAGGGCAGTTGCAAACCGTATTGGGTCAGTTCCTCGGCAGAATAAATGTGTCCATCGGTTTTGCTTTGATAGACATATCCCTTTTTTAAACCGAACAGACGGAATCGCTCCGGCCCGCCATTGACCACCGAATGATGGCAAACCGCCACTGCGAAGATCTCTCTTTCGTCAACCGATTGATAATTCCAGGCGGCATAGTTCTTTTTGTCGGGATCGGAAAGGCGGTGATATCTTCCCTTGCAAAGCAGATCACCCAGTTCTTTATAAAGGGAAACCGCAGCGGCAAATTCTTCTTTTTCCTCTTTGTTCAGATCGAAAGGATTCAATTCAAACCCGAAAGAGCCGGTCAGCGCCGTCAAAACCCTTGTTTGGAAAGGGCTGGTCTCTCCTGTTTGATGGTTGGGGCAAATGGAAACATGGGCGCTCATGGAAGAAAGCGGATAGACAAAACTGCTTCCATATTGAATCCAAAGACGCTTGATGGCATCGGTATTATCGCTTGTCCATGCTTGGGGCATATAAGGCAAAAGGCCGGCATCAAAACGCCCGCCGCCACCGCTGCAGCTTTCAAAGAGCACCTGGGGAAATGCCCGATTCAAACGCTCCAACAGGGCATAGAGTCCCAAATAATAGCGATGTGCCACCTCACCTTGTTGGTTGGCAGACAACAGCGCGCTGCCCACTTCGGAAAAATTCCGATTAAAATCCCATTTGACATAAGAGATATTCCCTTCCCCGATCACCGAAGCGATGGAATCAAAGAGATAATCCTGCACATCTTTTCGGGAAAGATCCAAAATCATTTGCCAGCGGCCCAAAGAACGGGGTCTTCCGGGGATGGAAAGCACCCACTCGGGATGGGCTCTGTAAAGATCGCTATCCGGGCTGATCATTTCCGGTTCAAACCAAATTCCAAGTTCACAACCCGCCGCGCGTACCTTCTCGGCCAATCCTTTCACTCCGCCGGGCAGTTTTTTGGGATTGGGCGTCCAATCCCCCAGGGAACAATTATCTTGATCCCGTTTCCCAAACCAGCCATCGTCCACCACGATCAGCTCTACCCCCATTTGGGCGGCTTCTTTTGCGATGGAAACGATCTTTTCTTCGTCGAAATTGAAATAACAAGCCTCCCAGCAGTTGAGCAAAACAGGCCGTCTTTGATCCCGATAAATACCTCTGCAAAGGCGCTCTCTGAAAAGACGGTGATAGTCATCGGAAAGACCGCCCAGACCGTTATGAGAATAAACCAACACCGCCTCGGGGCTATCCAGCATCTCTCCGGGGGCCAACTGCCAGGCAAACCCCTCATGCTGCAAACCGATGGCCATCCGGGTCTGTTCAAAGGAATCCAGATAGACTGTTCCCTCGAAAGAACCGGAATACACCAGCGTCATTCCATATACATCTCCGACCGATTCGGTGGCCGATGGATCACACAAAATCAAAAAGGGATTGTGGGTATGAGAAGAGGCTCCTCTTCTGGAGAAAATTTCTTGGGTTCCATGGAAAATCTTATGGCGCTCGATATTCCGCTCTCTTGCCCATGCACCATAATTGGAGATCATTTCCAGATCTGAAACATCCAGATCCAAAGAGGCAGAAAGCAGTTTGTTGATCACAACATTCTGCTGCCCTTTGTTCTCCACCCGGACAAAACGAACAATGGCATTATATGCCTCAAAAACACAATAAAAAAGATGCAGCACCACCGAGGAGGGCTTATCTTCCAACAGAATTTCCAAAGTTTCGCATTCTGCTTCCGATTCTGCATAACAGGAAGGAAGGCCCTTTGGAACCTCTTTCCCGGCAGTGATCTGATGGCCGATATAGACAGGGTCTGCAATGCTGCTTCCTTCCGGATGGGTCATTTCAAAAGCAGAAGGGCGCATTTCTCCTCTGCCATAGCAGGGATATTCCATCCGCATAACATCCAAAGAAAAACCGAAATCATTCACTTCGTCGTTGGCGTTAAAAGAGCTGTGATAATGATCTCTCCGCATAAAGGCATGATCCTTATCGGGCAATCTGGCGCCCCAATAGAGATGCTGCAACCGATCTTTCTGCACCTGCATCACATAGCTGGTTTTGTTGGTGTTCAGCTGAAACTGTTTGGTCTCAGGCGAATAAATAATGCTCATAATCCGTCACGCTCCTTTTTTATCCGATCACAAAGCCGCCGTTGACACCAAGTACCTGTCCGGTGATGAAGGAAGCCTCATTGGAAGACAAATAGAAAACCGCATCCGCCACTTCCTCCGGTCTGCCATTTCGCTGAAGCGGGGTCTCTTCCGCCAGCCCATCCATGGTTTCCTTGGAAAGAGAACGGTTCATTTCCGTTTCAATCACACCGGGAGTAACACAATTCACCCGAATTCCGGAAGGTCCAACCTCTTGGGCCAGTGCCTTAGTAAAGGCTATCACCGCACCCTTTGCGGCAGAATAGGCCACCTCACAAGAGGCACCAACCTGTCCCCACATACTGGAAATGGTGATAATGCTTCCGGATTTTTTAGGGATCATATGCCCCATCGCCTCTTTACACGCAAGAAAAGCGCCTTTGGCAGAAGTGTCCATCACCGCATCCCAATCCAAAACAGAAGTTTCCTGCAAGAGCCTGACAAAAGAAATTCCGGCATTGCAAACCAGCACCTCAACCGGGCCAAAGGATTTTTCCGCCGCATGAAACAGCCGTTTGGTATCCGCTTCCGATCGGCAGTCGGCCTGAACGGCCAAAACCTTTTTTCCCGCCTTTTGCAGAAGATCACAAACCTCTCTTGCTGCTTCTTCATTTTTTTGATAGGAAAAAACAACCCGATCTCCGGCTGCGGCAAATCGTTCCACAACTGCTCTTCCAATTCCCCGGCTTCCACCGGTCACCAGTACACATCTTGCCAAGATGATCACCTCTTTCTGCTCTCTTTTGATTATAACATATCCGTTTCTTTCGGACAACCGTTCTTTTTTGTCTTTTTCCCTTGACAAATTCGATCATTGAACCTATAATATCATTCTGTGAGCAAAAGATATCGAGGTGTGGCTCAGTTTGGTAGAGCGCTGCGTTCGGGACGCAGAGGCCGCAGGTTCAAATCCTGTCACCTCGACCACGTAAAGAGAACTGCCCCAAGGGGCGGTTCTCTTTGCGTTTTTATGCTGTGCAGATGCGTATGTTGCATCCTGCGAACAAAGCAGGGTACCTGCTTTGGGCAAAAACGCCCTGCGCTGCCGGCGGCAGAAACAGCAGGGTGTTTTTGGTGCAGCGGTCGAAAAAATCAAGGAAATGCG
>JAFQMB010000130.1 GCA_017421095.1 Oscillospiraceae bacterium | reverse complement strand
TTGAAGCCCTGAATTTCCAAAGTTTTCAAAAACATGTTTTTTTCCTCATTCTTTGAACAATTTATTTTTTATCACGCAGAAAATTCAAACCTGCAGCCCCATCAAAATCAAAAGTTGTCTGGCTGCATCCTGTTCGGCCTCTTTCTTGCTCTTTCCGGCGCCCCGGGCCATGGGGTTGGAATTGATCCGAAGCTCCACAAAAAAGGTTTTGGCGTGATCGGGGCCCTCCTCCCCATCGGGGACATAAATAACCTGATCTTCCTTGTTTTGCTGGACAATCTCCTGCAAACGGGTTTTATAATCCACAAAAGCGGTTCTATGGTTGGCGATGGCATCCTTCACAAAGGGCAGAACAAATTCTTTTGCCGCCGCCATCCCTCCATCCAGATAAAGGGCCGCCAACACCGCCTCGAACGCATCCGCCAACAGGCTGGGCCGTTCGCTTCCGCCGCTGTTTGCTTCCCCTCTTCCCAGAAGCAGGCATTCTCCAAGACCGATTTTTTTGGCGAAGGTGCAAAGGCTTTTTTCACAGACCAGCGAAGCCCGCAGTTTGGTCAAATCCCCTTCCGGAAGATGGGAAAGATTGCGGTAAATATGATCGCTCACCACAAGACTCAGCACCGAATCACCCAAAAATTCCAGCCGTTCGTTGCTCTTTTTTCCCTGCTCGTTGGCATAGGAAGAATGAGTCAGCGCATTGATCAGCAAAGAAGGTTCCAAAAAGGTGTATCCCAATTTTTTCTCTGCCTCTTTTGCCGCCTGCAAAGGCGTTTTGCTCTTTTCCGTCACCTTGTCTTTGCTCCTTTGTTTCGGGCGGCCGATTGCAAAAGCCGACACCACCCCATAATCCAAAGAATTATACCACATTTTTCTCTTTCCGTCCACCGTTTTTCGGCGAAAAGCCGTTTCTTTTCGCCGAATTTCCGCCCCTTTTGAACTCCCTTTTTTATCACAAGCACCAAAAGAATGCCAAGGAGCGAAAGGCTGTCTGCCAACATCGACACCAACAAAGACCTCCCTCCGGTTTGCGGGAAAACGGGAATTGCAAAAGAGCGCTCTCACGAAGGTCCTCCGATCATCATTGGCACAAAAGAACCCCGACAGATTTTCGTCTGCCGGGGACATTATCTTGCTGATTGTTTTTATTCTTTGCTTTCAAAAGGAATAAGGGCCCGGGTAACCGAGCAAAAGGGGCAACAGATCTTCCACCCTTTGGGCCAACGAAACCGCCCCGGCCTTGGATAATTCCTCTCTGCTTCCGTAACCGTAAAGCACGCCGATACAGGGCAGATGACACCTTTTGGCGCCCGAAACATCAAAATGCCGGTCGCCCACCATCATCACCTTTTGGCCTTCAGCCCCGCAATCTGCCAAAACCTTGGCAATCACCTGGTCTTTTTCCACCCGATGGCCGTTCAATTCCGAGCCGACCACCAGATCAAAAAGATCATAAAGTCCGAAATGCTTCAAAATTTCAACCGAAAAAACGGTGGGTTTGCTTGTGGCAACGGCAAGGGAAATCCCTTCGGTGCGCAGCTGCTGCAAAAGAGAAAGAATTCCCGGATAAACGGCATTTTCAAACATTCCGACAGTGGAAAAACGCTCCCGATAATAGGCGACCGCCTGCTCAGCCTCTTCTTTTGTCAAAGAGAAGGTCTGCATAAAAGAGTCTGTCAGCGGAGGGCCGATAAAATGTTTGAGCGCTTCCTTTTCAGGCGGGTTGATCCCCATTTTTTCCAGCGCATATTGCACACATCCGGTGATCCCCTCAAAGGGGTCGGTAAGGGTGCCATCCAGATCAAAAAGCACCCAATCGGGTTTGTTTTGCGCCCCCATCAGTGGCCGCAGTGATCGCAATGATCGCAGGAATTGGTTTCTTCTCCCAAAAACGGAGTGGGATCAATGCCGTTTTTCACATAATAATCCCGCAAAGCTGCCTTGATAGCCTGTTCTGCCAAAACCGAACAATGGATTTTCACCGGAGGCAGACCGTCCAGCGCCTCTATAACCGCCTTGTTGGTCAGTTTCAAAGCATCATCAATGCTCTTGCCCTTGACCAGATCGGTGGCCATACTGCTGGTGGCAATGGCGGCACCGCAGCCGAAGGTTTTGAACTTGGCATCGGTGATCATCCCGTTATCGATTTTCAAATACATCCGCATAATGTCACCGCATTTGGCGTTGCCCACTTCCCCCACACCGTCGGCATTTTCAATCTCGCCCACATTATGAGGATTGGCAAAATGCTCCATCACTTTTTCACTATACATTTTCTTCATCCTTTCGCCTTTTCCGCCTTTGGCGGCAGCGGTTAATTTTCAGAATTCTTGATCTTTTCCCAAAGGGGGCTCATGCTCCGAAGCCGTTCCACCACCTGGGGAACCACTTCCAACACCCGATCAATCTCTTCTTCGGTGGTGTTTTCGGAAAGAGAAAGCCGCAAAGAACCGTGGGCCACTTCATGCGTCAGCCCGATGGACAAAAGCACATGGGAAGGATCCAGCGAGCCGGAGGTGCAGGCGCTGCCCGAAGAGGCGCAGATGCCGTTCATATCCAGCATCAAAAGCAGACTTTCCCCTTCAATCCCTTCAAAAGACACGTTCGCATTCCCCGGCAGTCGCTTTGTTCTGCTGCCGTTGAGACGGGTGTGCTCGATCTGCAAAAGCCCGTCGATGAGCTTATCCTGCAGTTTTTTCATTTTGCTGCTGTTTTCTTCCATGGAAGCAACCGCTTCGGTCAATGCCGCGCCCATTCCCACAATGCCGGCCACATTTTCGGTGCCTGCCCGACGGGAGCGCTCCTGGGCGCCGCCCTCGATCAGATTGGGGAGCAAAACGCCGCCGCGGATATAAAGGGCGCCCACCCCTTTGGGGGCATGGAACTTGTGCCCGGAAA
Organism: Oscillospiraceae bacterium; assembly: GCA_017421095.1. Lineage (GTDB taxonomy): Bacteria > Bacillota > Clostridia > Oscillospirales > Ruminococcaceae > RGIG1943. Next base: position 6,466 of record JAFQMB010000130.1, on the reverse strand, counting down.
GGGAGAGCAGATCGATTCCCGAACCCTGCAAATGAATGGGCAGATGACCCACCGCCTGGACGGCATCGGTGTGAAACAAGACCTTCTTTTCCTTGCAATAGGCGGCCATCTCTCCGATGGGCTGGATGGTACCGATCTCGTTGTTGGCATACATCACGCTCACCACGGCACAGGTTTCATCCACCGCTTCATAAAAAGCGTCCATACACACAATCCCCTCGGCATCCACCGGCAGATAAACCACCTCAAAACCCTCTTTTTCCAGGGCCTTGCAGGTGTGAAGCACCGCGTGATGCTCAAAGCAGGAGGTCACGATTTTGGTTTTTCCCTTTTTTCTTCCGGCATAGGCCGCGCCCTTGATGGCCCAGTTATCCGCCTCACTGCCGCAGCCGCAGAAATAAATCTCTCTGGGGTTGCAGCCAAGCGCTTTGGCCATCTGTTCTCTTGCCTTTTCCAGGCCGGCCTTGGCCTCTCTTCCCACCGAATAAACCGACGAGGGATTGCCATACTGCTCCGCCAAATAGGGGAGCATGGCTTCCAACGCGGTTTTGCTCACTGCCGTGGTGGCGGCATTATCCAGATAAATCACCTGTTTTGCCATATCAAAATCTCCTTTGAACCGGATGATCGTTTATTATATCGGGCGAGGGATTTCTTTTGGTCAAAAGAAAATGCCACTTCGCCGCATGCTATTATATAGCAAACCGGTAAAGATTACAAGCAGGAATGCAAAACATTTTCCTACAAATTCGGCAGGCAAAGCATTCTCTGCCTCATTTTCTTTCCCATCGGCAGTAATACTGGTTTCTTTCATGAAAATCGCCGGAACGGGTGGCAAAAACCCTCCCCTTTTTTTCAAAGAGGAGGGCGATTTTTTCCTTTATTCTTCCAAAAATCCTTTTTGTTTGGCAAACAGATTGGATTGGGCCACCGCCAGTTTATCACAGCGCTCATTTTCCGGATGCCCGTCGTGCCCCTTCACCCAATGAAGGGTCACCTTATGGCATTCCAACGCTTCCAACAACTGCTGCCAAAGATCGGGGTTGGATGCCTTTTCCCGTTTGTTGCGCATCCAGCCGTTTGCCTGCCACTTTTTGGCCCATCCTTTTTCGATGCCGTCCAAAAGATAGCGACTGTCGCTGTAAAGTTCCACCTCACAAGGGAATTTCAGCGCCTGCAACGCAGAGATGGCCGCCGTCAGTTCCATGCGGTTGTTTGTGGTCAAAACCTCGCCGCCGCAGATTTCTTTTTCTGTTTCGCCGTAACGCAAAATGGCAGCCCAGCCGCCGGCCCCGGGGTTTCCAAGGCAAGAACCGTCGGTGAAAATCAAAACCCGTTTCAAATCGGCCCACCTCCTTTTTCTTTTGCCTGCCTATCATACCACACCCCAAGCGTTTTTTGCAAGCAAAACAAAAAGATCCCTCTCCAGACGAAAGGAAAGGGATCTTTGCTTTTATTCGGCATTTTCAGAGGTTTCATCCTTCTTTGTGGGCTTTTTCTTCAAAAAGACCACAAGCAGAACCACCACAAGCAGAACACCTGCCACAATCACCGCATAGGTCACCCAGCCGCCGATGGGATTGGGAACCTCATTGAGATCGGAAGCATCCACAGAGCCCTTTTCAGAGCCGGCTTCCGAACCGGTTTCAGAGGGTGCTTTGTTCTTTTCCAAAGGAATAAAGGTGGAGAGCAAATCCTTTTTGAGTTCTTCGGTGTATCCTTCCGAGAAGAGGCTTTCATATTCAAAGAAAGAGATGCCGCAGTTCTGATCCAGCACCGCCTTCACCTGATTGCAGACGCTTTCTTTGGTGAAGCCGCTCTGGGTGGAGATGCCCATAATCACCTTGGAAGCATCCTTGCCCACCGCGGTCAGGGTTGCATTGGTCTGATCCACAATCTGATCTTCATAATAGCTCATGGGAACCAGCAGATCGGCATAACCGCTGCTCATCCATTTTCTGGCAGACTGGCAGTGATTTTGCTCACCGAAATCGAAGTTCGGAGCCACCGAGAGAGAAACGGTAATGCCGGGACGGGCCTTTCTCACCGATTCGCTGCAGGCCTTCACATAGGCCGTCACTGCATCGGAACGGAAGTTCAAAAAGGCTTTATAGACGTTAGAATCCTTAGCAGCGCCCACCGGATTCATGCCTCTTGCATCCTGAAAGGCCTGCAGAGTATAGGCATCAAATCCCCAGTCCACAGTATCGTTGATCTCGGGATAACGGACATAGTCCATCTGGAAACCGTCTACCTCATACTCGGTCACCAGATCGGTGAAGAGATCCACCAGAAAATCGCGGCATTCGGGACGGACAGGATTGAGGAAATACATCTTGCCATACATGGTGCTTTCGAAATTGTTGCCCTTATCGTCCTGCAACAGCCAATCGGGATGAGCCGCCACAATGGGGCCGCCGTTGTTAGACCATTCCATCCCCACAAAGAAGGATTCCACCCAACAATGAAGCTGCATATTCCTTGCGTGACAGGCGTCGATATAGGCCTGCAACACATCGAAGCCACCGTAAATGGCATTTTGTTCCACACATTCGTGTTCGATGGGATAGATGGAATAGCCGTCATAAATCGTTTCCAGGAAAATGGTGTTCAGCCCAGCATCGGCAATGCTCTGCACCTTGGCTTCCACCGCTTCTTTTGTTGTTTCCTTGGGGCGCACCCAAACGGCTCTGTAAGGATTGGTCAGATCGCTTTGAGAGGTTTCTTCTGCGGCAACCGGCAGAGAGAAGAGCATCACAAAGACCAAAAACAAAACCGTAAAGACACGAAACAGTTTAGACTTCATCAAAGTCTACCTCCTTCATCATAGTGATATATCTTTTTTATTATACAAGATGCTACCAAAAAAGTAAACCCCCCGATCGGCGGATCAAACGCCTCCTTTTTCTGGCCCAAAGCAAAATTTCCTTACCGGCCAAAGTGCAAAAACAACAGGGAAAAGAAGTGCAAAACAGGCCCGCAGGGTTTAAGATACAAAAACCGCCCTGCTTTTGGCAGGGCGGCAGACGGTTATTTTTTCTTTTTCAACCAAACAAAGAGAAGGCTGATTGCTGCGGCAAGGGCAATTCCCAATCCGACTGCAACTCCCCAGGGGAAGGAGGGGTTCTCCGGCCGGGGTGACGGCCGGGAAACCTGTGACGAAGAGGACAGGTTCTCTTCATCGCTTGCCTCTTCCGATACCTCTTCGGGCAGTTTATATTCTTTCAGCCGATCTCCGATGGCATCGGCATAGCGCCGCAACAGGCTGCGCCCTTCAAAAAAGGCAATCCCGCAGCCGCCCTTTCGCACCGCTTCGATTTGAGAAAGCATACTCTCTTCCGAAAAACGGCTTTGGGCGGAAAGGCCGATGATCACCTTGGATTTATCCCCTCCTGCGGCCGCAACAGAAGAAGCGATCTGGGATGCCACCGCATTTTCATCATAACACATGGGCACCAAAAGCTGACCGTATTTCATCTGCATCCAAAGACGCACAGACTGCATATAGTTGCTTTCGCCGTAATCAAAATCGGGGGCAACAGAAAACGAGATGGTGATTTCGGGCTTGGCCTTTTTGGCTGCGAAAACAAACTGCTGCACAAATTTGGTCACCTGATCCCGTTTATATTGCACAAAAGCTTCAGCCACCGGCCCCATGATATGGTTGGTGGGGTCGGGATTGCCCGTTTCAGTCATAAAGGCGGCAATGGTTTCGCTGTCAAAGCCATAGTCCCGCAACTCGGTCTTTTCGGGATAACGCACATAGTCCAACTGCATGCCGTCCACATCATAATTGTTCACGATGTCCATAAACAGATCCACCAGGAAATCACGGCATTCCTGTTTGGCAGGGTTGAGGAAATACATCTTGCCATACATAGTGTCTTCCCAGTTATTGCCCTGTTTATCACACAAAAGCCAATCGGGATGGGCCGCCACAACGGGGCCGCCGTTGCCTGAATCTTCCATTCCCACAAAAAAAGATTCCATCCAGCAATGGAGCTGCATTCCCCGTTTATGGCAGGCGTCGATATAAGCCTGCAGCACATCAAACCCCTCGTATCTGGTCCATTGGGTTACACACTCGTGCTCGATGGGATAGATGGCATAGCCGTTGTAAATCGTTTCCAAAAAAATAGTGTTGATCCCCAAATCATAAAGGGCCTGCACACTCTTTTCCACCGCTTCGGCGGTGTTCTCTCCCGGACGGATCCACGCTGCTCGCATCACAAACTCCTCCTTGTCTGTTTCCTTTTCTTCCGTGGACGAAACCTCTTCTGCGCTTACAAAAGAGGGCAAAAGACAGATCGACAAGATTGCCAAAAGGATGCTCAAAAGACGAAAAAACCGTTTCACGCTTCTGCTCCTTTCTATTTTTCTTCATTATACAAGATTTTAACCTGCATCGCAAGAGAGAACATATTTTTTATTACCGATAACAAAAATCTCCCGTTGCACAGATGCGGAAGAAAAGAAACAGCAAAAAACACCCGTTGCTTTTCGGCAACGGGTGTTTGAATTTGAATCTGTTTTAATCCAGAATGGACTTGGTATGCCAAATGTTTTCGGCATAATCCCGAACGCTGCGGTCGGCGGCAAACAAACCGGCGTGGGCAGTGTTGATCGGGCTCATCTTCTGCCACTTGGTGCGGTTTTCGTAAGTCTCGCCTGCCAGCTGCTGGGTGGCCTGATAGCTGCGGAAATCGGCCAGAGTCATATAAGGATCCTGATATCTCAGGTTGTTCACAATGGCGTCAAAACGCAGACCGTTCACACCGCCGTTCGCGATGCGGTCGATCAAAGAAGCCAAACCGGGATCCTTGGCCAGAACTTCCTGAGGATCATAGCCCTTGGCAGCCAGATCTTCCACCTCGGGGGTGCGCATACCGAAAATGAAGATGTTCTCTTCCCCAACCTGTTCGAAGATTTCCACATTGGCGCCGTCCATGGTGCCCATGGTCACAGCACCGCCCAGCATCAGTTTCATATTGCCGGTACCGGAAGCCTCTTTCCCTGCCTGGGAAATCTGTTCGGAAATGTCGGCAGCAGGCATAATGATCTCGGCCAGGCTGACACGGTAGTCGGAAAGGAAGACCACACGCATCATATCCCGCACATCGGGATCGGTGTTGATCATATTGGCCAGCGCGCAGATAAAGCGGATGATCTCTTTGGCCATATAATAGCCGGCAGAGGCCTTTGCACCGAAGAGGAAGGTACGGGGATGGATCTTCAGGCCCTCATATTTGATGCGAATATACAGATCATAAATATGCAGGGCATTGAGCAGCTGCCGCTTATATTCGTGCAGACGCTTGACCTGAATATCAAAGATGGAAGAGGGATCCACCGCGATGCCGTTTGCCTTGGCGATATAATTGGCCAGACGCTCTTTGTTTTTGTGTTTAATTTCTGCCAGGCGAGCCAAAACGGTGGTATCGTCCTGATATTTATCCAACTCGCGCAGAGCAGAAAGATCCCGTTCAAAATCGTTGCCGGGCAGCAGTTCTTTCAGATACTGATACAAAAGCGGGTTGGACTGGCAGAGCCAGCGACGATGGGCAATCCCGTTGGTCACATTGGTGAACTTGCCGGGATAGAGGGTGTTATAATCGGCGAAGAGATCGGTTTTCAAAATATCCGAATGGAGCTTGGAAACACCGTTCACCGAGAAGCAGGAGCAGACACACAGATTGGCCATCTTCACCCGACCGTCTGCCACGATAGCCATCTGATTGATCTTGCCGCGCATTTCGGGATGCTTTTCATAGAGCATATGACAGAAGCGGCGGTTGATTTCTTCCACGATGGAATAAACCCGGGGCAGGCGGGCACGGAACAGATCCACCGGCCAGGTTTCCAGTGCTTCGCTCATCACCGTGTGGTTGGTGTATGCGGTGCAGTTGTGAACAATTTCCCAGGCGTCATCCCAGGAGTAACCGTGTTCATCCATCAAAAGACGCATCAATTCGGGCACACAAAGGGCAGGATGGGTGTCGTTGATATGGATCACCGCGTGATCGGCCAAGTTATCCAGCGTGCCTTCGGCGGCCAGATGACGGGCCAAAATGGTCTGCAACGAGGCGCTCACAAAGAAATACTGCTGTTTCAGACGAAGAGTCTTGCCTTCAATGTGGTCGTCAGCAGGATACAAAACCTTGCTGATGGCTTCGGCTTTGGCATCGTTTTCCATGCTACGGACATATTCCCCGCGGGAGAAGGCGGCCATATCGAAATTGTTCTTGGCCTCAGCTCTCCAAAGGCGCAGATTGTTGATGCACTCGCCGCCATATCCGGGGATCAGCATATCATAGGGGACGGCACGGATGGTGTCATAACCGGAATGGACCGTCTGCAAACCCTTGTCGGTCCACTTTTCTTCCACATAGCCGTCAAAGCGCACCTCCACCGTTTCCATGGGGCGGGGCAGCAGCCAATGGGAGCCCATTTCCAGCCAGTTATCGGG
>JAFQMB010000129.1 GCA_017421095.1 Oscillospiraceae bacterium | reverse complement strand
TTACTCTGCATTATAGGACAGTTGTAACCCAATAAATAACTCCATACACCACACTCGCAACAGTACCATAAACGATGACGGGCCCTGCGATGGTAAACATTTTGACTCCGATGCCGGTGATAAGCCCTTCGCAGCGATATTCCATGGCAGGTGCGGTCATGGAATTGGCAAAGCCGGTGATGGGGACCAGAGTTCCGGCGCCGGCGTGTTTGGCAAGAAGAGGGAAGAGGCCCAGCCCGGTGAAAAGGCAGGAGAGAAAGACCAGAGAGACAGAGCAGAGGGTAGATGCCATCTGCTTTTCGAATCCAAGAGTTTCATAAAGAACGATCAAAAGCTGCCCGAGAGTGCAAATTCCTCCGCCGATCAAAAAGGAAAGAAGCAGGTTCTTTGCCATGGGAGATTTGCCTTCCCGTTCTTTAACCATCCGGGTGTAGTCTTCTTTTGTGGTTGTGTGCAGTTTCGAAATCATTGTTTTTCCCCTTATATTTTCTTCTGTTTTCATTCTTCCTCATAACGCTTGATTTATGCCTGACTTTTGACGAAATACATGGATAAAAATGCACCTTGAAACTTTCGGAGAAGAAATATCCATATCAAAAATAACAGTCAACAAAAAAAGCAAATCTGGAAAAGTGAATTTGCACAAAGAAAAAAACATCAAATTGTTCAGATGGACGATTTTCCCGGCAAAAAGCGTTTTCGTTCTAATTTTATATAGACAGTTTTTGGGGCAGGTGTTATAATTTTAGCGAAATGGTGTTTGTGTTTTATCAGACATCAAAAATCAACATAGGAGGATTGAACCATTATGAAAAAACTCCGCAGTATGCTGTCGGTTTTGCTTGCATTGGTTATGGCTGTTTCGATGATGACAGTTATGTTCGCCACCACCGCAAGCGCAGCCGATACCGTAGAAGCCGACAAGGCTTTGGCAGCCACCCGTTATCGCTATCCCATTATTCGGTTTGAGAACGCAAAGTTCCCCACCGGTGTGGCGATCGACGATAATATGAGCACCTCTGCTTATCTGACAATTGATAAAGATGCAAACGGTACGGATTCGATGGATCTGGTTTTCGCCCGCGTAGATGAATATGATATGTTCAATATGAAACTGGGTAAAAACCGTGCCTTGAGAATCACTTTAAGCGATCAGACCTCTTCTGCCGCCGCTGCTCAGTTTACCGGTTATGTCTTTCACACCGGTGAAGAGGTTGGCACCAGCACACAGATTCTGCCCAACGACATCCAGGGAATTCCCGAAGATGCAAAAGATCACGGTATTATGTTCCATATCGAAGTGAAGGGTCTTCCCGGAAAAGAAGCTGACGGTTTCACCCATGCCAAATTTGATGAAGAAACCCTTGAAATTACCGGGTATTCCAACCATGTTGCTAAAGAATTCAATGTGACCTTCCAGGAATGGGACTACCGTGAAAACGGTAAGGTCGTGAAAAAGGCCGGCGAAGAACAGGCCACCGCAATGAATGTGAAGGCCGGCGGCGAGATCACTCTGGTCTGGACCAAGGATGTTTCTTACACCAACACCACCAACGACCTGGAATTGCTTCGTGAAGAAAACGGCTTGGCCATCAAGGATGAAGAAGGTAACTATCAATATGTTCCGGTGAAGGATTACAGTTATAAAGCCGGCGACGTGATGAAGTGGAAGACCTATGAATATAACTATGATGGTACTAAACTGGAAGGTGGCACCGTCCCTCTGCCCCGTGACTTCTGCGGTTATGTCATCATTCCGTTCTCTTCTTTCCAGAGAACCTGGAACAGTAATAATGTGGACGGTCATTTGAATTTCAAATATCTCTGCTTGGCAAACCTGTATATGGGCCATTATTGGTATCATCAGGGCGAAATTATTATTGATGAATATTGCTTCTACGGTCCCACTTTTGCCAAGGCCAACGGCGCTTATGACTACGGTAATGTCGAGTTTGCCAACCACAAAGATTCCTTGGTCAACCGCAAGGAAATCAAGATTGAATATGTTGAGGAAGAAGAATCCAGCCTGGCACCTCCGCCGGAAGTGATCGAAACTGCGGTTACCCTGAAGAATAACGGTGCCACGCTGAATGCTCCCGCCACTGCCGGCTTGAAGGCTGACACCAAATTCCATGCCGATGTGGTGGATCCCAGTGCATCTGAATATGCTACTGCTGTTTATTCCAAGTTGTTTGGCGATGATGCTTCTGCTTACAAGAGCTATTCTGTCTATTTGGGCGATGAAGGCGAAATCGAACCCACCGATTATTGCGAACTGATTCTGCCCATTCCCGATGGTATGAACGCTTCCGATGTGAAGGTTTATGTGATTGAAGGTGGCGACCTGCCCTCTTCTGAACAGAAGGCGGTTGACTTTAAACTTTCTGATGACAAGAAGAGTGTCATCTTGAAAACGGTTGAGATGCGTGCCTATGTCATTGTGAATAGCAAGGCTGTTGGCGGCACGGATGAACCCGGCTCTTCTACGGAAGACGGCAGCACCACTACGGAAGACGGCAGCACCACTCCCGATACCTCCACCGGTACTCCGGACAGCTCCACCGGCACCACCGATACTTCCACCGGCACCACCGATGATGATAAGGATAACGAAAAGACTTCTGCCGGTACCACCGATACGGACAACGAAAAGGGCTCTTCTGCCTGGATCTGGATCGTTGTGGGTGCTGTGGTCGTCGTCGGTGCTGCTGCTGCGGTGATCGTTCTGACCCGCAAAAAGCCCGCCGAAGAAGATGGGGAAGCCGAAGAAGTTGCTGACGATCAGCCCGAAGCATAATTCCTTTGAAAAAGGGAACAAATAATTCCTCAAATCGATACAGCCCTGCCTTTTTTGGCGGGGCTGTATTTGTTTTATGTGTTCCGATTCATAGATTTTTTTGGTTTGAATATGTGATTTTTCTTTGCTATGGTGATGATACACAAAAACAACTTATGATGTTTGTGCAACAATTTCCTTTTGAAAGCAAAAAAGCGAAAAATGACCAATTCCAGTCGAATTTGAACCAAAGGGGAAGAATTTTCCGAGGAACTTTTCCAAATTGGCATAGACAAGTGTTGCAAAAAGCACTATAATATAGTCACAAGTTTCCTTCAAGGAGGTTATTTTATCATGTCCAAGAAGTTCAGAAGCAGCATCGCTCTGGTTTTGGCAGTCGTGATGGCTGTGACCGTTGCAATGACCATGTCTGTCACCGGTGTTTCTGCTGCAACCGATCCCCTGTCCGCAACCCGTTATCGTTATCCGTTGATTCGTTTTGAGAATCCCAACTACGTGAGCGGCGTGACGGTGGATGAAAACCAGACCACTTCTGCTTACATCTTTACCGATACCCCGAAATCCAACAGTTTTAATGATGGTTCGCTGTTTGCTTCCTCTGTGGAAGAATACGGTATGTTCAACATGAAACTGGGTAAAAACAAGGCTCTGCGCGTTATGATGCCGGTTGCCAATGTGGATGCCAGCAGTTCTTACAACTCTCATAAAATCACCCTGGGCGAAACTGTTGGTACCAGCCCTGCTGTGATGCCCGAAACCTTCAAGGGTATTCCCACCAATTCCAAGGATCACGGCATTATGCTGCACCTGGAAATCACCAGCCTGGACGGCACCACCTCCAACCATCGCAGAAAGAGCACTGTTGACGGTGCCGGGGTGGAAGAAATTCCCGGCGAATATGTCAACCATATCCGTCCCGACCTGGGTATTACCTTCCAGGAAGGCGACCTGAAGGCAGACGGTTCCGGCTGGCGTAAAAAGGCCGGTGAAGTCCAGTCTTCTGCCTTTGAAATGAAGCAGGGTGCTACCATCACCTTGATTTGGACCAAGGATGTCACCTTCACCGAAGCTGACACCATCTCTGCTGTGAAGCGCAATGCAGACGGTTCCGGTGTGAAGGATGAAAACGGCGATTATGTTTATGAAAACATCATCCCCGAGAGCCACAAGGCCGGCGACGTCCAGGAATATAAATGCTATCCCAAAAACCTGGACGGCACCGACAACATCAGCGGTGACCAGCTGCTGCCCTATGGCTTCTGCGGCTACATTATCATTCCCTTCTCCGAAATGGCTTTGGCTTGGGACTCTTTGGATGCTGACGGTAACCTCACCTTCCGTGATGTGAAGTATCTCTATCTGACTCAGGGCATCACGTGGATGGATGAAGCCATCTGGTGGTTTGACGAAGTTTGCCTCTACGGTCCCAGCTTTGCAAACTGCAACAATGCTTATGACTATGGCAACATCACCTTTGCAAACCACAAGGATTCTTTGGTCAACCGCAAGTTGATCACCGTTAAGGAAGAAGAAGTTTCTTCTGAGCCTGTTTCCGTGCCTAACAGCGATGAAATCAAGACTGCTGTGACTCTGAAGAACGCTGACGGTTCCATCGTTCTGGATGCTCCCGATACCGCCGGTCTGAAGGCTGACACCAAGTTCACCGCCGAAGCTCCCGAAGCAACCGATTTCTTGACTGCTCAGCTCACCAAGTTCTTTGGTAGCGATGCTTCCAAATATGCTGCTTATTCTGTGTATTTGGGTGAAGAAGGCGATATCGAACCTTCCGATTATTGCAAACTGACCTTCACCATTCCCTCCGGCCTTGATGCTTCCAAGGTTGCTGTTTATAAACTGGACGGCGAATCCAAGGTTGAAATGCCCGGTGCTGAAGTGAAAGACGGTAAGATCACCATTGCTGTGAAGGAACTGGGTACTTTCGTGTTGGCTGAAAAGACCGCTGAAGGCGGTAGCACCTCCACCGAGGATGGCTCCACTTCCACCGAAGACGGCAGCACCTCCACCGAGGACGGCTCCACCTCCACCGAGGATGGCAGCACCACTACCGAGACCTCTACCGGCACTACCGATGATGACGATAAGGACGACGACAAGACCTCTACCGGCACCACCGATAACGACAACGAAAAAGGCTCTTCTGCCTGGATCTGGATCGTGGTGGCAGTTGTGGTTGTGGCCGCTGTTGCTGTTGCTCTGTTGGTTCTGAAAAAGAAGCCCGCTGAAGAGGCAGAAGAAGCCGAAGAAGAAACCGAAACTTCCGACGCTGAATAAGCCTTGCAAGGGCAGACCGAAAACAAACGGTAACACAAAGAAACGCCTGTGGATCTTATGATCCGCAGGCGTTTTTGTATGGCAAACAGAAGAACTTTGTAACAATCGAAGAGAAGATGAATATACGAATATGAGAAAGAAAACCGCCCTTCATAAACGAAGGGCGGTTAGAAGGTTATTCATTTTTTTCTTCTTGCGATTCTTCTGATATCGGATCGATGGATTCTTCTTTGTTCTCTGTTTCATCTGTTTTTTCCTTCGGTGGAATCAAATCCTTTCGGATGGCATAAACAAAAATATAAATCAAAAAGGCCGCTCCGATCACAAATAAAACAATCAGAGGAATTTGATTTCGCTCATAAAAAGGGATGCGTTCCGATTTTTCCGGCTTGGAAGGAATGGATGTTTCATTGGAGATCGCTTCCGAATATTCATTGGAGGATTCATCCTTTTCCACGCTTCCGGCCAAAGAGGCGTCTTCTTCCGGTTTTTCAACAGTGCTGTAATCTGAAAAATAAGGACCGTAAAAAGAGATCTGATCCAAATAAATCTTGCCCGATTGTGTGGGATCGGGAGGGAAGAGGAAACTAACCGAATCGATGGATTTTAAATCGAATTTTCCGTTGGCATCATATGAGTTGAATCGCACTCGCTGCATCTTCGCAAAGGGGATCATAATCCACCCTTCAAAATTGGCGGGCACCTGAATGTGTTGCTCGTAAACTTCCAGATTCATTGTGGTACCGTTGACCAGAATGGCAGGCACAGTAGTGGAACGGTCCTGCACCCGATAGGTGGTGGGCCTTCCGGTATAGCTGCCTCCGGCATAACAATCCAGCTCGGTCAAGTTCATTTGCAACGAAAGCAGTCCCGGCCAATCGGAAAGGTCAATATAAAATGCAAGGCCGCTGTCCTTTAACTGATCGGCAGACAGATTACCTTTTTTAGAAAAGGAGTCAAAGGTGCCGATCGGGCTGCCCCCGCCAAAACGAACACCGTAAAAATCTCCTTGGTTACCACCGGAAGAGATCACCAAAGCCAATGCTTTTTTGGAATCGGGGACGCCGGGCAAATCGGTGTATCCCACCGTTTTCAAACTGAGACGGGAGGTACTGTTTTTGGGACGCATCCCTCGGGCATAATCCCGCAGATAAGAGGAAACATAAGAACCGACCTTGAAGGAAGAAGCCTCCATATCGGCAAAAACGGTTAAATTTTCGGGACAAAGTTCAGAAACAGGAAGAAGATCGGATTCGCTTTCCGTATCGCTTTTGGATTCTTCTGCTAACACATTGCCGGAGAAAAGAAGAGAAGCGATCAGCAGGAAAGAAAGCCAGCCGACATTCCTTTTTCGCCTGTTTTCCGAAGAAAAAAGAGAATTCATAACAAAACTCCTTTATAAACGGTGAATGGGAATCTTTTTCTGTGCTGGTTATTATAATCGATTCAAAAGAAAAGTGCAAGTTTTCTTTCCGGACGGCCGACCGACGGGCGTTATTGCTTGCATTTTGCCGTTCCTTTTGCTATACTTTTGAGGATAGACGGCATACAATGAAGGAGAAAAGGCTATGGACAAACTTGTCTGGAAAATTCTTTCGGTTTTCTTTGTTTCGATGCTTCCCATTGTGGAATTGCGGGGCGGAATTCCCCTTGGCACCGGCTTGGGATTGCCTATGTGGATTTGTTACCCTGTTTGTATCATCGGCAATTTGATTCCGGTTCCGTTTATCTTATTTTTTGCCAAAAGTTTTTTGGATTGGACGGCGGAAGGCAAACCGTTGAGTCCATTTTTTGAAAAACTGGCA
>JAFQMB010000128.1 GCA_017421095.1 Oscillospiraceae bacterium | reverse complement strand
TGATATAATTATCCCCTGTTTCTTTGCGGATGAGCTCCATCAACTCGCCGGTTCTGGTGTCCAGGGCAAGAGATAGCAGATCGTTTTCAAAATGAACTCTGGAATGATACATCCTGTTTTCACCTCTCAAAATCTTTGGCCTTATTTATCGCTTAATTGATCCAGAAGGGTCTGATAGGTATCTTCATCCAAAATGCGACAAACGGCCGCACAAAAGGCTTTCTGGTTGAGTCTTGCGGGGAGATTTAAAAGAGCAGAAAGTTTTCTGCGTTTTTCAGCGGCCGAAGGGGCGCCGAGTAGCCCATCTTCGTAAAGGCGGGCGGGATTCAAAAACAGATGAATTTCCTTCTTTTGTTCGGTCGGCTGCAGGGCATCATCCAAAATGCCGGCCTTTTGAAAGGCCTTGAGAATCAAGTCGTCCGAAACCCCTTCAACGCCTAGTTTGCCCTCTTTTGAGACGTGTTCTTTTCGTTTCTCTTTGCCCCAAATATCCGGCACATAAACATGGATAACCGAATCTTTGGGAAGGGCAGAGGCCACAAAGGATCGGATGGCAAAGCCGGCAGCATCCGGGTCGGTCAGAATGATAACCGGTGCTGTGGCGGCGTGTATTTTCAACAGTTCCAAAATTTCCGGATGGTTTCGGATGGAAAATCCGCCGGCGGTAATAATAGGGACATCAAAGAGATTGGAAAGTTTGATCTTGTCATAAGTCCCTTCACATAAAATGGCGTTGGGTAGTTTGATCATTTGTAAATCTCCTCTTTGAGCGCCGCAATCTGAACAACCGTCTGCTGTAAAAGAACCTCTTTGGGGAGGGTGGTGCTTTTTAGTTTTTCTTCACATTCTTCCAAAAGTAAAACTGCCCTGCGAAGGAGAGAAAGATCATAATTCCGGGCATTTTGAAAGGTTTTTGTCTGCGTATATCCGGCAGAGAGAGAAAAATCACTGCAATAACGATCCATCCCCACGCCAACATCCAAGGCTGCCCTTGCTCTGTAAAGGGAACAGAAGGTTTTTGCCAGCGTTGAAAGGATCATTTCCGGAGGATTGGCATAAGAAAGCAGCCGATCCAAATCCTGCAGTGCAAGAACTGTTTTGCCTGAGGCAACATGATCGGCAAAGAGATAGTAAGGCTCCTCTTTTTGTCCGTTGGTGAGCAAATCCAGCGCTTCTTTGGTGATGACACCGCCGCTGCCTGCCCAGGCGATCAATTTATCCGTCTCCTGCAAGAGAAATGAGATGCCTTCATCGGTGTTGCCGACCAAGGAAGCGGCCAGTTTTTTATCAAAAGTGACTTGGTATTTGGCGGCACGGCGAACGATCAAATCAATCAAAGCCGAGGGGGATTCTTTTCCCAGGAAAACACAGGCACCGCCAACAGCTTCGATTTCCTTGCAGAGTTGTTTGTGGGCCGAATCGGAAGAGAGCGCCTTTTCGTTTCGCAGCGAGAGATTATCCACCAAAACCAGAATGCTGGTGTCGGGAAGATTGTGGATTCGTTCCTTCCAGCGTTCAGCAAGCTTCTTTCTCTTTTGCTTTTTGTCTTCCGCTTCCGGTTCGTCGGTGGCCGAGCGGTCGGTGGTACAGAGGGTGGCAGGGTCGGCACGGTCAATTTCCACCACACGACAGGGGCAGAAAGGGGGAAGACTTTCCAGTTCCGCATCCAGATCAGCATCGTTCAAATGATCGGCATCATATCGGCTGTAATTGAGATCGGTGATATTTTGGTCCAATAAAAAACGTACCAAACTGGTTCGGTATAATTGGATATAGTGGCTCTCGTCGCCGAAAAGATAATAAACCGGAAAACGTTTGCCGGCTTTGCAATGTTTTGTCAGGGTTGCGCGGTCAATTTGCGGCAAAGAGGCCAACTCCTTTCAAAAAAATGTAAACAGAATCAAAGTTCGGTGGGTTCCGTTTTGTTTTCCTGCATGGCAGCCGCATATTCTGCCGCAGGGGAGGTTTCGATTTCTTTTTTGGCCTTTCTCAATTTGAAGAAATTGATGCAGCCGCCGATGAGCGCGAGCAGTATAAAACCGTGGAAGATATAGTCTGTGATGGCGGTGACACCCAGACCCAATCCCAGATAGAGCAGCACCATCAAAACAGAGTCAATGATAAACAAAACGGTAGCCACAACCAACCACCAACCGTTTTTCTTGCTCAAAAAATAGCAAATCAGATACAATAAAAGGATCAAAACAGCAGGCAGGGCAAAGGGAATCATGGCGGTGAACCCATAATCGGCAAACGCCATTGCCACATCGCCCAGTTGGATCAGAAACATCGGAACGAAGGCGGAAAAGAGGAAATAGATCGAGGCATCGACAAAATGCAACACCAAGTTGATGAGGGTGAAGCCGAAAATGGACAAAATGGTGCTCCGAGCAGAGCGATAGGATTTTTCTGCAGCAGGAAGGCTGGGTTGGGGGGTGAATAATGGATTCATGGTGATTGCTCCTTTTTATGAATGTTCTGTTACATCAGAGGGCTGAGTGTCGGAGGTGATATCATACCAAATTCGATCGCCGAACAAGGTGATATAGATTGCGCCTTCGGGAAGAAGATAATCTGTTTGGAATTGAGGCGCTTCTTTGGTTTGGCAGAGGACCAGGGTTTGATAGGAAATGGCTCCAATTTCTTTCGGCGGCCCGGAAAGAGAGATCAAAAGATCAACCTCTTGGGATAACAAGGGGTGTTTTGTCAGATAGGAACAATCCATCTCTCCGGTCACAATCAGAATTTTTGTTGTATCATCGCAGATCAGAAGCGCGTTTTCGCCCAAATAATCGAAAAATGTCAGATTCAGATCTCCGATGGTCGCAGAATGGTTCGTCAAGTCATCCTGCTTGTCAACGCTAAAAATATAGAATTCATCGGAAATTAGATGGCGGATGGGATAATCGTTGGTTAAAAGATCCAGAGAAAGGGTGGTTTTGGCATCGGGATTCCAAACGGTGACCAAATCCAGGTCTGTGGCATCCCGCTTTCGTATTTCCTCAATTATGCGGGTTCGGTTTCCGGGAACCATGCTCGAAAGATAAAGGGCATTTTCCCCTTTTGAGGAAAGAAGAATCTGGCAGTTTTTCTCATCAACCTGGATCAGAATGCGATCTTCCGAATTGGCACGCAACTGCAAAAGCGAGGCGATGGAAAGAACCAAAAGAATTCCTGCCAAAGCGAAGGCGAGAAGCTGTTTGAAGGGTCTTTTTTGCAAAGCCAAAAAGAGAAGGATGGCCAAAACCGGAAAGATCAAAATGCATAAAAGGTCAAAACTTTCAAAAGACAGGGCCAAAGGAAGCGAGGCGAAAAAATGCCCGATTTTTTGCAAACAAAAGGCGGAAAATTCCGCAGGAACTGCAACAAGGGAAAGAATTGCTTCGGGAGCGCCCAACACGGTTAAAACTGCCAAAATCAAAGAAAGCACCACACAAAAAGGCGCCAGCAGGCCGGCAAACAGATTGGTGATGGGAGCGATCAGGGAAAAGGTGTCAAAGAAAAAGATGGAAAAGGGAAGAACTGCAAAAGAAGCGGAAAGTGAAACCGCAAGTGTTCGCAGGAGGGAAATAAGTGCTGGTTTTTCTGCTTTGCAAAAGCGAATCAAACGTTTGGAAATCGGTTCCGCGAAAAGAAGAATTCCGCCCGATGCGCTGACCGAGAGAAGAAAACCGGCATTGGCCACAAGTGTTGGGGAACAAAGGAGCATCAAAAAGATAACAAATCCCAAAGCACCGGGCGCATCATATTTTCTGCCAAGCAGCATCCCGACAAGAAGCAACAGCTGCATCCCTGCCGCCCGAAGAATGGAAGGAGAGAAACCGGCTAAAAGGGTCATCCCGAGGATTAGAGGCAGCGTCGCAAGGAGGGTGATTGTTGCCGAAGCCCGTTTGCGGTTCAAAAATTGAAGAAGGAT
>JAFQMB010000127.1 GCA_017421095.1 Oscillospiraceae bacterium | reverse complement strand
CGCTGATCACGGTGATGGGCGCCGTTTATATTTCCCGGTATCTGGATTTTTCCGGAGCGGATCTGCGCCGCAGAAATCTGACCGCCACCGCCAAAAATACGGCTTATTATTGTTCTTTGGCCGGGTATACCGCACTGCTTGTTGCGGCGATTTGGGATGTGATCCTGGTCTTTTCGAAATTGCAAGACGCCGAAAGCGGGGATTTCCTGCTAGAAGGTCTTTTTCAGGTCAACTGGCTTACTTTTGGAATTGTGAGTGCCTGTGGTGTGGGGATTTTCCTCATTACCCGGTTGCTTGCCAAGAAAATAAAAGAGAATAACTGACCGATCGTTTTTAAGACCCGGCCGCCTTGGCGGTCGGGCTTTTTTTGTTGGAAACGAGAAGGGGAACAGAGGTCTTGTTTCACCTGGGAAGGTTGACAATCTTTGCATAGGGGGATAAAATAGGAAGGAAGAAATTTGCTTGTTTTGAGCAAAACTTTTGAAGGAGAAGGGTATGGAGCAGACAGTTTTGGTTTCCTTTTTCATCATCGCCCGCAATGCCGAGGCAACCCTCCCCGGTCTTTTGCAGGATTTGAAGGCACAGGATTATCCTGCCAAACAGATGGAACTTATTCTTTGCGACAGCCTTTCCGAGGATGGAACAAAGGCTGTTTTCGAAGCGTTTTCCCGGGAAAATGCGGAAGTGTATCATCGGATCTGTTTGTTGGAAAACAAAGGCGGCACGCTGCCTCACGGTTGGAACACCTGTCTTTTGGAAGCCACAGGTGAATTGATCATCCGGGTGGATGCCCATAGTAGTCTGCCTTCCGATTTTGTGCGCAGCAATGTGATTTCCTATCTTTCGGGTCACGATGTTTCCGGCGGCCCCAGAACCAGCATCGCCTCTGAAAAAGGAGCCTGGCAGCAGACCCTTTTGGTGGCAGAGAATTCTCTTTTCGGAAGCGGACTTGCCGGATATCGCCACGAACAGGGCGCAAAGGAAACAGACACCGTTGCCCATGGCGCCTACGCCAGATATGTGTTTGAAAGAGTCGGGGGATATGATGAACGGCTCACCCGCACAGAAGACAATGAAATGCATTACCGGATACGCAAAGCCGGCTTTCACATTTACACCGATCCTACCATTCGTTCCTGGCATCGCATCCGCAGCAGTTTTCCCAAAATGCTGCGCCAAAAATATGCCAATGGCTATTGGATCGGTTTGACATTGGGTGTGGTGCCCGGTTGTATCCGGCTGTTTCATCTGGTGCCCGGCTGTTTTGTTTTGGGGCTGATCTTTTGCGGCGTGTTGGCTCTTTTGGGCTTCCCGCTTTTGCTGCAGCTCTGTCTTGGCGCCTATATGTTGGTGAACCTTTTGATGAGGTCCCTTGCCTGGATCAAGGAAAAACCCTTCACCCCCGCATTTTTCCTGCTGCCCGTTCTCTTTTTCATGCTTCACTTGGCATACGGAGCAGGCACGCTGGTGGGGTTGATCAAACTGCCTTTCTGGAAGAAAAATCACAAATCATGTGAGGCAAAGGAACGGGTTCGTCTGGCATTGATTGCAAACAACCCCAAAAAAGAGGAGAACAGCTGATGGAAAAAAAGATCCTCACGGAAGAGACGCGTTTGGGCCTGCAAAAAAGAGGGCTGGAAATGGCGGTCTATTTTCGGGATTTTTGCTGCAAACACGGTCTGCGTTTTTATCTTTGCGGCGGCTGTTGCATCGGCAGTCTGCGTCACGGGGGGTTCATTCCCTGGGATGATGATGTGGATGTTTTTATGCCTCGTCCCGATTATGAAAAGCTGATCGCTCTTTGGCCCAAAGAGGCAGATACCCGGCGATACGGACTGCAGTTGCCCAACGAGAAGGTTTGCATCCGCAATCAGTTTGTGACCATCCATTGTAATGACAGCACCTTCATCAAGGCCTATCAACAGGATCTGGACATCAATCACGGTATTATGATGGATGTTTTGCCGATCGATGGCTGTCCGGTAAAAGGACTTGACAGAAAGATGCAAAAGTTGTTTGCTCTGCTCTATTCTTTGATGGTGGTGGAAGCGGCCCCGGAGAACCATGGAAAAGCTGTGAATCTGGCCGGGCGGCTGATGCTCTTTTTGGTGCCGGGTCATAAACTGCGATACCGCTTGGCCAAATATTGCGAAAAACAGATGAGCAAATGGCCCTTTGATGGCGCATCTTTTATCACCGAACTCTGCTCCGGCCCCCATTATATGCAATATGCCTATCCGGCAGCCTGTTTTGCCGGTCAAAGATGGGTGGAATTCGAAGGAGAGGAAATGCCCATCCCGGAGGATGCGGAAACCTATCTTTCTATGGCTTTTGGCGATTGGAAAACCCTCCCACCGGAGGAGGAACGGGTGATTCACCATGAATTTGTGGCCATCCAGCCGGAAGTTCCTTATCTGATCCATCGGGGCGTCCTTTACGCCAAAGGTGTAAAGGAATAAGACTTTACAAGTATATCGTCCGAAACCGATTGAGTTCGGTGTTGTTCCAAGAAAAAATCCCTCTGCTTGCAGAGGGATTTTTGTGTTTATTCTGTTTTGGCGGCGGTGCAGCCATCAGCAGTGACCCCGTCAATCCGAACTTTTACCAGCGTGTTTCTTGTTTCTTCGCTTTTCAGGATTACCGGGGTGTAGTCGGCGGTGTGCCCGGTCGAGATGCCGTCTGTAACCCGTTCGATCAACACCCATTCCGTCTGCCCGATTTTTTGATGTAAAAAGTCGCTGCGCACCTTGTTGGCTCTTTGGATCATCTCTTTGCTCCGTCGGGCTTTTTCTGCCTCGGGAACCTGATTTTCAAAGGCGGCGGCTGGGGTGCCCGGCCGAATGGAATAGGGGAAAACGTGAACCTTGGCAAAGCCGATCTCTTCCACGAAACGGGCGCTGGTTTCAAAATCTTCTTTGCTCTCTCCTGCAAAGCCAACCATCACATCGGTGGTGAGTGCCGCTTTCGGGAAGAAATGGCGGATTCTTGCGGCAAGATCGGCATATTCTTGGGTAGTATAGTGCCGTTTCATTCGTTTCAAAGTGGCATCACAGCCGCTTTGCAGGGCGATGTGGAACTGGGGGCAGAGTTTATCGCAACCGGCCAGTTGGCTCAAAAGATCATCGGTCAACAGATCCGGTTCCAAGGAGCCAAGACGGATCCGCAAAATGCCGTCGGTCTCTTGGGCGGCCTTCACCGCATCCCCAAGAGATTTTCCAAACTGGATGCCATACATCGAGAGGTTGATCCCCACCAGAACCACCTCCAAATACCCCATACAGGCCAACTCCTGCAGTTCTGCTTTCAACTCCTCAAAGGGTTTGGAACGCAAATCTCCTCTGGCATCGGGGATGATGCAATAAGCACACCGCCGCTGGCAGCCGTCTTGAATCTTCAAATAGGCTCGGGTGCGTTCTGCGAAGGAAACCGCCTCCAGCGCCTCAAAAGGAGCGTTTTTTTGATGGGGCAGGATCCGAATCACCTGTTTGCCGGTGCGTTCAAATTCCGCTACAAGGGCGGGCAGAATCTTTCTGCTGGAAGTGCCTGTGATGACATCGGCTTCCAAAATTTCAGAAGCTTCTTTTTCAAACGCCTGGGGAAAGCAGCCGCAAAGGACAAGACAGGCATTCGG
Source organism: Oscillospiraceae bacterium (assembly GCA_017421095.1). Classification (GTDB taxonomy): domain Bacteria; phylum Bacillota; class Clostridia; order Oscillospirales; family Ruminococcaceae; genus RGIG1943. Next base: position 3,983 of record JAFQMB010000127.1, on the reverse strand, counting down.
ATGATCCTTTCGCATTCGGCGAAGCAGTCGGAGGGTTTTTTTGTCGCCGGTGGCGGTGACGGTGCAGGAGTTGATCACCACCAGGTCGGCACCTTTCCCTTCGGGGCAGGGGCCGTAGCCTTGGGCAACAAACATCCGGCGAAGCACTTCGGTCTCATACTGGTTGACCTTACAGCCAAGGGTATAAAAAAACGCAGTTTTCATATGATATCCTTATCAAATTGATCTGTTTTGGCCAAGGAAAATGATCTTATGCGAGGAACCGACCGTATTTTTCCAGGGCCAGATTGGCGGCTTTATAAATATCCCCGCATCCCAAAGTCAGCACCAGATCGTTCTCTTTGGTGTTTTCTGCGAGCCAATCGGCAATGGCATCAAAGTTGGGCAAAACAATAGACTGCGGCATCTTTTCTGCCAACTGTTCGCTGGTTACGCCATAGGTGTTGATCTCTCTGGAGCCCATAATGGGGGAAAGAACCACCAAATCGGCGATTTGCAAGGCCTTTGCAAAATCTTCCATCAACAAGGCGGTGCGAGAGAAGGTGAAGGGTTGGAAGACGGCGATCACGCGGCCGTGATCCAAACTTTTGGCGGCAGACAAAGTGGCGGCAAGTTCGGTGGGGTGATGGGCGTAATCGTCTGCAACAACGGCACCGGTATGCAAAACGCCAAGCTGCTCAAATCTGCGATGAGCACCGCCAAAAGCCGAGATGGCCTGCTCTGTTACCGCAAAGGAAACCCCCTCATAATCGGCGGCCGCCACAGCCGCCAGCGCATTGAGAATGTTGTGTTTGCCCGGGATCCGAAGGGATGCTTCAAAGCATTTTTCCCCCCGTTTCATCACATCAAAATGATATTTGCCGTTGGAAACGGTGATGTTTTCGGTATAAAAATCGTTTTCGGAAGAAAGGCCAAAGGAGACAAACGGCCCTTCCAGACCGGAGATGGCATCTTTTGTTTCGGGGTCATCGCCGTTATAAATGATGCCCTTTTTTGCCATGGAAGCAAATTTTCGGAAAGAGGCTTTCAAATTTTCCATGGTCTTGAAATATTCCATATGGTCGTCGTCGATGTTCAAAATCACCGCCACATCCGGAGAGAGTTGCAAAAAGGTGTCCACATATTCGCAGCTTTCGCAGACCATCAATTCTCCTTGTCCCATCCGACCGCTGCCGTTGTTCATATAAGGCAGTTTTCCGCCGATGACCGCAGCAGGATCTTTGTCGGCCATCAAAAAGATTTGGGTCAGAAGGGAAGAGGTGGTGGTTTTTCCGTGGGTGCCGCAGACGCCATAGGTCTTGGAATAGCGGCGGGTCACCAGCCCCAAAAGGGTTGCCCGTTCCATGGTGGGGATGCCTTCTTTTGCGGCGGCGACCAGTTCGGGATTTGCCTTGTTGATGGCGGCGGAATAAACGATCAAATCTGCCCCTTGGATGTTTTCTTCCCGATGGCCCAGAAAAACCGTAACTCCCATTTCCCGCACTTTGTTCAGGGTGTCACCCTCGTTGTTGTCCGATCCGGTGAGGATGTGACCGTCTGTATGCAAAATCTGGGCCAGAGGAAACATCCCCGAGCCGCCGATGCCGATCATATGAATGTGTTTATATTCAGGCAAAAACTGATGCATAAGGCAATCTGCCCCTTTCCAAAATCGGTGATGATCATTCTATCTTTATATTATATCTCTCATTGTTCCAAAATGCAAAGATTTCTCGCAAAAAAGAGGAAGAAACCGGGGGAAAAATGAAAAACAGCCGATTTCCGGCAAGGGGTTTTTTCTTGACAAATCCGGATGCAGCGATTATCATAAATCTGCTATCAATTTTTGGAATTTCAAAACGGAGGCACTATGGCGAAAACGACACAGACGTCTAAAAGCGGACTCAGTCGCGAAGTGGTACTTTATCTGGTGTTCGGGGTTTTGACCACCGCGCTGAATATCTTTGTGCAGTATGCAATCTCCTTTGCCTTTTCTATGGATGATGTGGGCAAGGTTTGGATCGCCAACCCCATCGCCTGGGTAGCCGGGGTTGTTTTTGCCTATGTGACCAATCGGATTTTTGTGTTCCAAAGCAAGAAACAGGGAGGAGAGCTTTGGCTGGAGGCCGGAGAGTTTGTGGCGGCCAGACTGGTGACCCTGCTTTTCGACCAGCTTGTGATGTGGCTGTTGGTGGGGAACGTTTGGTTTTTGGATCGGATTGTGGCGTCGATTCTGAACCTGGGGGTGGAAGAGGCCAACAATCTGGATGCCAAAATCATCGCCAATGTGTTGGTGGTGATTCTCAATTATGTGTTCAGTAAACTGTTTATCTTCAAAAAGAAGCAAGACTGAATCATCAGGTTGCACAAAGGAAAAACAGGGAATTTGTGCTTGTCTACAAACCTGTTAAAAACAGGTTGCAAACCTGCAAAATCCCTTGACAGAATCATGCTTTTTCGGTATATTGAAATTGCAGAAGTATGTCGTTGATGTAGACACCGCTGCCGCTTTCTTTTGCAAAAGGAAGGACAGTTGATAACGCAAAAGCAATCGAGGCGCGCAGTTTCAAACTGCGTGCCTTTTTGTTTTGAGGTGGAAAAATGGTGTAACAAACGGAAAGGAAAGAGAGGGAAGAAGATGCATCAACACAGACCGGGTTTTTGGTCGTTTAATTTTTATTTGTTTAAAACACCATCGTGGGATAGAGAGTCAAGAGCAAGAAATCAACAAGAATGGGGTCATCTTTTGGAGTGTAAAGAGTGTGGTATGCCTTTGACACTCTCTAAAAAGGATCGGGACCGTTACGATATCACTTGCTTTGTTGCTTCTTGTGTTTTAACATTCTGCTTTTTGCTTCCGGTTTGTCTTATCCCGGTTTTGCGTGATTTGATGGTCAACAGCACTTGGATTATGTGTGCTTTCCTACTTCCCACTATAACTATCTTTGCATATTTGGTTTCCTATGTTTTCTTCAAGCGGATACACTTTGAGATAAAGTCATCCGCAGAAGATGATGCTGTTTTAAGGGAAACGGAAGCGATTTGCAAGGATGAAACGATAGAAAATGAACAGCCTCCAAAAGATTTCGGGCCAAAGGAAGCAGGAAAATGGGCGCTTAAATATATTCTTTATTGCACGGTCGTTTGCCTTTTGCGTGTGTCAATATATATTTTTGATTTTGATGGAGTGGCTTTTTGCCTCGAGAATATTGGCTCCATTGTTGCCGCGGTTGCGATAGTGATATTGACATTTGGGGCGTTTTTCATTTGCAAAAAGTATGATGCAGCAATAAAAGAGAAGCGTTGGTTAACCATTTTGTTTCGTGCGATTTTCATTATCCTTGGTTTTGCATATATCTGGTTTAGTGTGAATCTTGCGTATGCTTCAAAATTGTTTTGGCTTGACTCGTTGAACCGTTAATGATCTGCATATTGGTTCCTTTTGTTGGTGTATATTACTTTGAAAGGATGGGGTGAACATGACTGGTTATATAAAAACGGGTTTCCTTGTGACAAAAGTATTTGGATACTTTTTAGCGACGATTTGTTTTCTTGGACTCGCACTTTCTTTGGCAATGATTATCTTGTTTTGTTTTGAAGGTGTTTTGGCTTTAGTAATAATTTTTCTGTTTCTCAGTGCTTTTTGCTTATTTGCATTCTTCTTTATGACAAAATACTTCTTTGTAACCTATACAATGGACAGTAAAGGAATTCTTATAAAAGATGGTTTTAAAAGGGAACTTCAGTTTATTGGCTGGGAGGAATGCAATCATATTCGCATAGCGTATACAACACTCTTTGCGCCGAAAAGTGGTAGAATTCCAGATGCTTGGCCTCGCTATCCCTATTTTGTTTTTTCAAAAGAGCCTGTTGATGTGTATTGTAAAAATACAAAAGGAGAAAAAAAGGAAAACACTTATTACTGGTATGCATTAGTGCAACTGAAATCGGTTATGGTCCCGATGACCCCTCAAAACGTGGAGTTTGTTCAAAAATTCTTTGAT
>JAFQMB010000126.1 GCA_017421095.1 Oscillospiraceae bacterium | reverse complement strand
TCACCAGATCACAGACCTTCACCGCAACGGTGTTCAGGCTTCGCTGAAGGGCATAGTCCACCGTGATGTCCTTTTCTTCATAATAACGGCACCAGTTGGCGGGCCAACGGGAGATCACCTTATCGTTTTCATCCTTTTCCTCAATGAAAGGGGTGTCAGGAAAAACGCTGGAAAAATGAATCAGATTGTATTCAACAGCGGGGCCGTATGCACCCAACGGTTTCATAGTCGAACCGTTTTGGCGCTGACTCATGGTGGCACGGTTAAGTACCAGCGACCCTTCCTTTTGGCCGACACCGCCCACCATTGCTACAACCTGGCCCTTCATATCCATAATGATAATGGCGCTCTGTTGGGTCTTCCCTTCCTTGTTCTTCCGGAAGGTGGGGAAATTATCCACCGTGGAATAGAAATCTTCACAAATCTCCTGAATACGGACATTCATGGGCGTATAAATCCGATAACCGCCCGAATAGATCAGCTCACGAGCAGTTTCTTCGGTATAACCCTTTTCTTCCACCAAGGAATCAATGGCATCCCAAACCACCTGGTCCACATAATAACTCCAGACAGAAAGGGTTTCCACCAGTTTTTCATCGTTGAAAACCAACTCTTCTTCAATGGCGGCATTATAAGTGTCTTCATCGATTTTGCCTTGGGTATACATATTCCAAAGAACATCAACCTGACGTTTTTTGTTCTGTTCCGGATTGGTGAAAGGATCGTAAACCGTGGGGTTGTTGGTGATGGCCACCAAGCAGGCGGCTTCAGCCAAAGTCAACTCGCTCACATCTTTATTAAAATAGATGTTGGCGGCGCTCTGCACCCCGTTGGCACCGTTGCCCAAGCCGATCACATTCAGATAGGCTTCTAAAATATCGTCTTTGTGATAGTGTTTTTCCAGGTTGAGGGCACGGAAGATTTCGGTCACCTTTCGCTGGATGGTCACATCCTTATCCTGGGTGACATTTTTGATCAGCTGCTGGGTGATGGTGCTGCCGCCCTGGGTGGTTTCCGAAAGGCCCAGGAACATATTCAAAAACGAAAAGATGGTGCGCTTAAAATCCACCCCGTCGTGACTGTAGAACCGCTGGTCTTCGGTGCAGATAAAAGCCCATTGGACGTGCTCGGGAATTTCCTCCAAATCCACCCAAACCCGATTTTCACCATTGGCATAGATTCGCTGGATCTCGATGGGCTCGCCGGTGTCATCCACCCCGTAAATGATGGTGGTATAATTATAATCGATGTTGGCCAGATCCAGACTGGCTTCCATATCCACATCCTGCATCACATAAATGGCCGTAATGCCCACCACCAGAGTCCCGGTGATCACGATGATAAGAAGCATCGTCAAAAATGCCTTCAAAGCGCCCTTGAACACACCGCCAACTACTTTGCCCGTTTGCTTCAGTGCCTTGGTGCTTTCTGTATCTTCATATTTAATTTTTACCTTGAAAGGTTTTTTATTCTCTGCCATATGGCACCTCCTTACGGAGAGATTTCTCCGTAGCATTTTAATTTTACCATATTCTGCCCTTTATTTCAACCTATTTTCATTGACCGGGCAAAGAGACTGCGTTTTCAAGAATAAATCGGCAAAGGAATAGGTCAAATTTCACGGAGTTATTTATCAAACTTTGCGATTTCATTGTTTATGTTCGACATTTTAAAAAGTGCTGTGTTATAATACAAACAAAAGAATCTGCTTTTTGGAGGGATTATCATGGACTTTCGTCAAATCCGCCTGTTTTGCTTTGATATGGACGGCACCATCTATCTGGATCGCACCCCCATTCCCGGTGCCATTGAACTTTTGAATCTGCTGCAGGAACGGTCGATCCCCTTTATTTATCTGACCAACAACTCTTCCAAAAGCGTGAAGGACTATATGAAAAAACTGCAGGAAATCGGCTTTCCTGCCACAGAAGAGAATTTTTACACCTCCGGTCAGGCAGCAGGGGTTTATTTAACTGCCCATTTCCCCGGTGTCCCTTGCTATGTGATGGGGACCGACAGTCTGAAAAGCGAATTGAAAACCTATGGGGTGGATGTTCGGGAGGAAGTTTCTCCGGAAATCGGCGTCTTCCTTGCCGGGTATGACACCCAGTTGACCTATCAAAAACTGACCGATGCCTGCGAACTTTTGCGTCGGGATGTCCCCTTTTTGGCCACCAACCCCGATTGGGTCTGTCCTATGGGAAAGGATGAATATCTGCCCGATTGCGGCCTGATGTGTCAAATGCTGGAGGTTTCCACCGGAAAGAAGCCCAAATTCATCGGAAAACCCGAACCAGATATGATTTTGCAGCTTTTGGAGCGCTTCGGGGTGGAAAAGGATGCCTGCTGTATGGTGGGCGACCGGATGTATACCGATATTGCGTCAGGGCTGAACGCCGGAGTCAAAACCGTCTGTGTGCTCAGCGGTGAGGTGACAAAGGAAGAGGTTTTGGCCGCCGAAAGACAACCGGATCTTCTTCTTGATTCGGTGAAAGATATTTATCTGGCATTGACAGATAAACAGTAACAAATTATTTGCGGAGGTTTCATCATGAAAAAGCGATTGATTTCTCTTTG
>JAFQMB010000125.1 GCA_017421095.1 Oscillospiraceae bacterium | reverse complement strand
AAAGGCAGGGCTGTATCGATTTGAGGAATTATTTGTTCCCTTTTTCAAAGGAATTATGCTTCGGGCTGATCGTCAGCAACTTCTTCGGCTTCCCCATCTTCTTCGGCGGGCTTTTTGCGAGTCAGAACGATCACCGCAGCAGCAGCACCGACGACAACCACAGCACCCACAACGATCCAGATCCAGGCGGAAGAGCCCTTTTCATTGTCCGTATCGGTGGTACCGACAGAAGTCTTTTCGTCATCAGTATCGGTGGTGCCGGTGGAAGTATCGGTGGTGCCGGTGGAGCTGTCCGGAGTACCGGTGGAAGTATCGGGAGTGGTGCTGCCGTCTTCGGTGGAAGTGCTACCATCTTCGGCAGAAGAACCCGGTTCTTCCGTGCCGCCGGCTGCTTTGCTGTTCACGATGATATAAGCGCGCATCTCAACCGTCTTCAAAACAACACTCTTCTTGTCGTCGGAAAGTTCGAAATCAACAGCCTTCTTTTCAGAAGAGGTCAGGTCGCCACCTTCGATTACATAAACCTTCACATCGGAAGCGTTCATCCCATCAGGAATGGGCAGAATCAGTTCGCAATAATCGGTGGGTTCGATTTCGCCTTCATCGCCCAAATAGACAGAATAGCTCTTGTAAGCAGTGGCGTCATCGCCAAACAGTTTGGAATACACAGCGGTGGTATATTCAGATGCACTGGGATCCACCACATCGGCATGGAACTTGGTGTCTGCTTTCAATCCGGCAGTGGCAGGAGCATTCAGGGTCACGCCGTTGTTCTTCAGGGTAACAGCGGTTTCGATCACAGGGGGCGGAGGTGCCAGGCTGGATTCTTCTTCTTTTTCGTATTCAATCTCGATTTCCTTGCGGTTGACCAAGGAATCTTTGTGGTTAGCAAAGTTGATATCACCATAGTCATAAGCACCGTTGGCCTTGGCAAAAGTGGGGCCGTAGAAGCAATATTCATCAATGATGTATTCGCCCTGATGATACCAATAGTGGCTCAAGTGGAGGTTGGCCAGATTCAGGTTTTTGAAGTTCAAGTGGCCGTCCACATTGTTGGCGTTCCAGCATCTCTGGAAAGAAGAGAACGGAATGATGACATAACCGCAGAAGTCACGGGGCAGATTGATGGTGCCGCCTTCTTTCTTGGTGCCGTTGTATTCATATTCATAAGTTTTCCAGACCGTCACATCGCCGGCTTTGTAACTATAATCCGGCACCGGGACATAATAGTAATTACCATTCTCGTCCTTCAAAGGCATACCGTTGGGTTCGCGGGCCTGCTCGGTTTCACCGGTGGTATTGGTATAAGAAACATCCTTGGTCCAAATCAGGATCATTTCACCGCCGGCCTTCACATTCATTGCGGTGGCCTGCTCTTCGCCGGCCTTTTTCACGACCTTACCGTTTTCACGGTAGTCCCATTCCTGGAAAGTGACATTCAAATCTCTGGCAACGTGATGTTTATAGCCGGTAATTTCTTTGGTTTCAGCATCGAAAGAAGCATAAGTAAAGCCATCAGCTTCTTTGCCGGGGAGACCTTTGATCTCAATGTGGAACATTACACCATGGTCGGTGGCATCTTCAGGAATCCCTTGAATATCATTGGGCAGGATCTGAGTACTGGTTCCTACTTCTTCGCCGGTATGAATAACATAACCGCAATACTTTTCAGTTACAACATTGGAGGTCTGATCGCTTAAAGTGATTCTCAAGGCACGGTTTTTACCCAGTTTCATATTGAACATATCATATTCATCCACACGGGCAAAATACAAATCCATCGAATCAGTGCCGTTCATACTGGAGCCACCATCCGTTGCCAAATAAGCGGAGGTGTTCATGTTGTCGTCGACCGCCACACCGGTGGGGAACTTTGCATTCTCAAACCGAAGAATGGGATAACGATAACGGGTGGCTGCCAAAGCCTTGTCTGCTTCCGTTGTGTCAGAAGCGCTTGCGGTGGTAACAAACATAACCGTCAGCATAGAAACAGCCATAACCAATGCAAGCAAAACCGACAGCATACTGCGGAGTTTTTTCATAATGGTTCAATCCTCCTGTGTTTTCATTTGGTGTTCTGCACAAATAAGAACACCATCTTGTTAAAAATTATAACACCACTCTCAAAAACTGTCTATATAAAATTAGGCCAAAACCACTTTAGCCTAATAAAATCGTCCATCTGAACAATTTCGTGTTTTATTCTTTGTGCAAAATCACTTTCCCATATTTGCTGTTTTT
>JAFQMB010000124.1 GCA_017421095.1 Oscillospiraceae bacterium | reverse complement strand
TTCAGGTTGTATTCCACAATCTGCTGAACCCGCCGTTTCGAGATCCGCCGCCCGGTTCTGGAAAGAAACAAGGCATCGATTTCTTTGATTTCCGGCAGTTTTCTTCGCTCTTCCAAATAGGCTGAAAGAGCGTTCATACAGGACTGATTCAAAAAAACAATGCGTTCTTTGTTGCCTTTTCCGATGATGCGTAGCGCATTTTCCTGAATGCTGCTGTTATTGATGCCAACCAGCTCGGAAACCCGCATTCCACAATTCAAAAAGAAAGTGAGCATACAGAAATCACGGGCAGGGAAGTCACTTTCCACGTGTTCCAACACTTCAATGCTCTCATTCAGCGTCAAATGTTTGGGCAACCGCTTTTTGATAGCAGGCAGTTCCAAATCCTTTGTGGGGTTTTCCGGGATGTAATTCATTTTGTGTAAATATTTGAAAAAACTTCGCAAACAAGAGGATTTTCGAGCCCGCGCTTGATCGCCGTTGTCAAGGGTTCGCATACAAAAGTTGAGATAGGCATAAATATCCGCCAACCGAATCTTTTTGACTCGCTCCAGCGGAAAATCTGCGATGAGAATTTCGTGAAATTGATCCAAAGGTGCCATTCCTTGATAGACCTTCAGAAAGCGGAAAAAGACACGAAGATCCAAATAATAGCTTTCCACCGTGTTTACAGATCGACCTTTGATGGTCAGCATATAGTTCAAAAACTCCCGTAGATAATCCGGAGCATCTTGATCAATCTTATTGCGCAAATCCACCGAAAAGCCTTGTCCGGCCAAAATACGGCCGTTTTTTGAACCTGTGGTTTTTCTCCGATTTTTTTCTGACGATGAATTGGTCGTCGCAGAAAAATCAGAAGAAAAGTCTTGACGGGATTTTTCCACAGAATCTGCAGAAGAAGCCATTGAAGCCACAGAATGACCAACAGAAGTAGAAAGGTCATTCAAATTTTTTGGAAAAGAAGCATCCGACGGTTTATTATTTATATCCGTTTCATCTGCGTCATCAGAAGAAACACCGCCGGTTATACGATCCATCGGCGCCGGATAAACAAATTGGCCCAAAAGACCGTGATGGGCGTTTGATTCAAAAAAAGGTGTAAAAAACATAAAACTCCCTCCCTGTGTTGCACGAAATTTTTATTTAGTGAAATTGGAACAAAATTTTTAAAAGGGGGTTCCTGCTTCCCTCTCTTAAATTCTTTTCCTTTTTCAGGAATCCCGTGCAACACACAAATGACCGTGAAAATCAATTTACTTCGTTTTTGCCGATCATTACCAAAAGATCCGCCTCGCTCAACACCGGAATGCCCAGCGCATTGGCTTTCGTTAGTTTGCTTCCGGCAGCCTCACCGGCCACCAGATAGTCTGTTTTTGCAGAAACCGATCCGGACACCACACCGCCGGCAGATTCAATTAATGCCTGTGCTTCTTTTCGTCCCATAGTTGGAAGTGTTCCGGTAATCACAAATTTCTTTCCGGACAAACTACCACCATCGTTTGACTGTTCTTCTGTCTGAACACAAACACCCAGCGCCTTTAATTCTGCCAGCAAAGAAACCGTCTCTTCCCTGCTAAAAAATTCCACCACCGATTCGGCAATCACATCGCCAATACCATCAATCTCGCTGATTTCATTTTTGTTGGCGTTCGCAATATTTTCAACACTGCAAAATCTCTTCGCCAGTAATTTTGCCGCTTTTTCACCGATATTTCGGATGCCAAGACCGAAAATCAGACGATAAATCGGATTGTTTTTGCTTTTTTCAAGATTTTCCAACAGTTTAGTGGCGCTTTTTTCTCCCATTCCTTCCCGGGCGGCCAACACATCCTTTTGAAGCCGATAAAGATCCGCAATGGATCCGATCAGTCCCTCGCTGAGGAAATCCGCAACCAACTGCTCCCCAAGTCCTTCGATATTCATCGCATCTCTGGAAGCGAAATGCAAAATCTTTCGTTCCAACTGTGCCGGGCAGGAAGGATTCTCACAACGCAAAGCTGCCTCATCAGTTTTGACCACCGCAGCACCGCAGGAAGGACAAATCAGCGGAATCTGATAGGGTTCTGTTTCACTTCCCTTTTCGATCACTCTTACCACTTCGGGAATGATATCCCCGGCTTTTCGCACCAAAATTCGATCCCCGATGGACAAATTCTTTTCGTTGATGAATCCTTGGT
>JAFQMB010000123.1 GCA_017421095.1 Oscillospiraceae bacterium | reverse complement strand
TGATAGACCACATAATAGATGACACCGCCCAGAATCACGCCCAAAAGCCGCACAAAAAAACTGGTGGAAAGTTACGACATCAGCGCTTCCCCGATGATCACCGCCGCCAGACCGATGACGATGGCGCCGCGGCCGTCGTTGATATCCGCCTTGCCCGAATATTGAGCCAATAGCGCCCCGGAAAGGGCCACAATCCCGTTGGAAAGCACAAATCCGATCACCTTGTTCAGGTCGGTGTTGATGCCCTGGGCGCGGGCCATTTTTTCATTACAGCCGGTGGCACGGATGGAGGCGCCGAACTTGGTGCCGAAGAACCAATAAAGCACCATGATGATCACCACACAGAAAACCGCCAGAATGATCAGCGCCCGATATTTATAAAGCTGGGTGATCAACACATCAAAAGTGCGGGCAGGAAGGGCCTGGTTTGCCTTACCCATGATTTTCAAATTGGCCGACCAAAGGATCAACTGGGTCAAAATTCCCGCGAGAATGGCCGGAATTCCCATCACGGTATGGAAAATACCGGTGATCAGACCTGCCACCATGCCTGCCAGAAGAGAAACGCCCATGGCCGCCCAAACATTCCATCCAGCGGCCATCAGCATCGCACAAACCGCCATGCCGGTTACCATCGAACCATCCACCGTCAGATCGGCCAAATCCAAAATCTTAAAGGTGATATAAACGCCGATGGCCATAATTCCCCAGATCATTCCCTGGGCAACCGCACCCGGCAACGCATTTAACAATCCCATAAATTTCATTCTCCTATCTGCTCGTTTTTCCCATAAAACATAGGGAAAACTGTGCCCCCGTTTTGGGACAGAGGCACAGTTTCTTTTTCACTCAAAGATCTGCGTTGATCAAAATTCTTATTCCAGCGCTTCGTAATCTTCGGGAACGGTGATCCCCAGTTCGCTGCAAATTTCAGAATTATATTTTTTAACCGGATTGGGGTCGTAGGCAATGGCCATTTCGGAAATATCCTTGCCCTCTTTCAAGATTTCAACAGCCATCTCACCCGTCTTTTTGCCCAGTTCATAATAACTGATGGAAAGGGTGGCGACACCGCAACCCGAGCAGATACCCGCTTCCCCGGCAATGATGGGGGTCTTGGTGGGCAACACGGTGTTGTTGATGGTTTCGGTGCAGGAAGCGGCGGTATTATCGGTGGGGATATAAATCACATCACAGGCGGCAGCAGCAGCGGCAGCAACCTGGGCTACGTCGGAAGAAGCAGAGAAAGAGAATTCTTTCACCGTCAGGTTCTTGCTCTTCAAAATCTTGCTCACTTCTTCCACCTGATAGGCCGAGTTGGGTTCCGCAGAACAATAAAGCATCCCAACGGTTTTGGCTTCCGGGAAGAGATCAACGATCATCTGTGCCTGCTCGGTCAGAGGCGCCAGATCCGAGGTGCCGGAGATGTTTCCGCCAACCGTGCCGTCAAAATTTTCCAGTTCCAGAGCAACACCGTATTCGGTGATGGAGGTGCCCAGAATGGGGATTTCCAACGTGGCGTTGGCGGCCGCCTGCAAAGCGCCGGTGGCATTGGCCATAATCAGATCCACATCTTTGGAAACAAAATCGTTCACAATGGTGGTGCAGATGTTGTTTTCGCCGGCAGCATTCTGTTCCAGGAAGGTCACATTTTCTTCGCCCAGCCCTGCGATCACCGCATCCTTAAAACCTTTGGTGGCGGCATCCAGCGCATCGTGGGTCACCAGCTGGCAGATGCCGATGGTATATTTGCCGTCGTCTTTCCCTGTGCCGCAGCCGGTAAAGGCAAAGAGCAACGTTAAGGCCAGCAAAAGGGCCAAAATTTTTGTCATAACAGATCGTTTCATTACTATCGTCTCCTTCGATTCACTTTATCGGTTTAAAGTTTTTAACCGGTAAAACAAGATGTTATGATTTTACACCCCTCTCTTCCGATTGTCAAGAGAATTTTTTAATTTTTGTCGAAGAATCTGCGCTATTTTTGATCAAAGAAGACAAAAAAGAAAACGCCTGCCGCGGCAGGCGTTTTTTGTGTCGTTTCAAAAAATTAAGCCCGAGAATAAACTTCCTGAATCTTTTTTAAGATTTCCACATCCGCAGGGCAGAAGGAATACTTTTTGATCTCTGATGGGGTGATCCAGCGCAGATCGTTGTGTTCCAGCGCTTTTGGTTGCCCCTTTTCCATTTTGGTGTGAAAAAGGGTCAAATGCACATGAAGATCGGGATAGATATGATCCACCTGTAAAAAAATCTCTTCCGGAGAAACTAAAATATCCAACTCCTCTTTACATTCCCGGATCAACGCCTCGCGCAGACTCTCCCCCGGTTCCACCTTACCGCCCACAAACTCCCACAGCAACGCTCTTGTTTTGTGAGGTGGCCGCTGGCAAATCATAAATTTGTCCTTATCCCATATCAGCGCAGCAACGACTTCAACCATGTTAT
>JAFQMB010000122.1 GCA_017421095.1 Oscillospiraceae bacterium | reverse complement strand
AACGTTTCAGGATCTCTTCTCTGCCGATCTGATCGGCTTTATAGATGGGAATGTTCATACTGTTTCCTCTTCTCTTTTGGGACGAAGCGCCTCTTTGATGCGCTCGATCTCTTCCCGTTGAAAGCGATAACTGCTCTTGTTGGCAATGAGTCTGGCGCTGACCGGCAACACCACCTCTTCCACATGAAGATGGTTTTCTCTTAAGGTACCGCCCGTTTCCACCAGGTCCACAATCACATCCGAAAGGCCCGAAAGGGGGGCCAGTTCGATGGAACCGTGGAGCACAATGAGTTCAATCTGTCTGTTTTTGGCGGCATAAAAACCCCTTGTGATGTTGGGATATTTGGTTGCCACCCGCAGAACCTTTTCCGGATCTTCCTGATAACCGTCCGGCGCACAAACCGACATCCGGCATTTGCCCAGATCCAGATCCAGCAGTTCAAACACCTTGTTTTGGCCCTCTTCCAACACATCCTTGCCCACCACCCCAAGATCGGCGGCGCCGTGTTCCACATAAACGGCCACATCCGAGGGTTTGGTCAAAAGATACCGCACCCCTTTTTCGGGGTTTTCCAGCATCAAAAGCCGATTATCCTCTTCCATCAGCGGGCAGGAATAGCCCACCGCAGAAAGAAGGGGATAGATCGTTTTTGCCAGTCTGCCTTTGGGCAGTGCAATATTCAGCATCACGCCTCCTCCTCTCTGACAGAAGTGTTCTTTCCGATCACGTGTTCCAGTTCCCAAAAGTTCACCGCAAAGCCGATTCCCTGCAATCCCTCTTTGCCCAGTTTGCGCAAGAGGTTATCATATCGGCCGCCCACTAAAACCGGGCCGGCAACCTGTCTGGCGAAGCCTTCAAACAAAATGCCGGTGTAATAGGCGGTGTCACTGAGAACCGAGAAATCCAGCAAAAGATGGTTCCGTTCCTCTTCGTTCATAGCTGTGACCAGCTGCTGCAATTCATTTACCGCCTCGTCGCTTTCTTGGGAGCAGGAAAGGTTTTTTGCCCGATCAAGCGCCTCTTCGATGGGGCCGTCACAGCTGCAAAGGGCTTTTAACTTTTCCTTTTGCTCTTTTGCCAGGGGAAGATTTTCCAGATCGTGTTGGCTTTTGGCTTTCAGGCAGGAAAAAATCTGTCCAAACAGACTGCTGTCAATTCCCCAAGCACGCAAAAGTGCGGTCACAAATCCCATATGAGAAAGGCAGATTACCCAGGAATCCGAAAGCACCTGCATACTTTCACAGGCAAGAGAGAGCACCTCTGCCGTCTCATCGGTTCCCACAGCACCGATATATTCCAACCCGGTCTGCTGCAGTTCTTTATATCCCTCCGCTCTGCCGGAAAAGCGGAAAATATGCTCGCTATACCAAAGCTTTTCCGATTTTTCCCGGGTGGCTCTTGTGTTTTTCACAATGGAAAGGGTGACGTCCGGCTTCAAGGCCATCAACCGACCGTTGGCATCTTCAAAGGTGATAAACCGATCGCTGCCCAAAAAGCTTTTGTTTTCCAGATAAAAAGCGGCCTCTTCAAACCGATTCATCCGATAATTTTCATATCCCTTTTGGCCGTAGATCCCCCGAAGGATCAGGTTGATCTTTTCTTCCGGCCGCAAAAGTTGCTCCAAAGGACCCATCTGTCCTTCCTCCTTTTCGAAATAATGGGGCTATTATAACACAGTTATTCGCTTTAGTCAATTACTATGCTAAAGTAATTTCGTTTTTTCTTCGATTTGTAAAAAATGCAAAAGCGCCGCCTTCCCATGCAGGAAAGCGGCGCAAAAACGGCTTTTGTCCGAATCAATGACCGATCATGGTCAGCAGCACACCTGCTGCAACGGCACTGCCGATCACGCCCGCCACATTGGGGCCCATGGCATGCATCAACAGATAGTTGGAGGGATTTTCTTCCTGACCGACCTTTTGAGAAACACGGGCGGCCATAGGAACGGCAGAAACACCGGCACTGCCGATGAGGGGGTTGATCTTGCCACCGCTGAAGACATACATCACTTTACCGAACAGGATACCGAAGCAGGTTCCCAGGATGAAGGCACCCAAACCGACCAACACAATGATGATGGTGTTCCAGGTGAGGAAGGTCTGGCCGTTTGTGGTGGCGCCCACAGAAAGACCCAGGAAGATGGTGATGATGTTCATCAGTTCGTTCTGGGCAGTCTTGGTGATACGCTCGGTCACACCCGATTCCTTCATCAGGTTCCCCAACATCAGCATACCGACCAGAGGAGTTGCGGCAGGCACCAGCATACAAACGATGATGGTCACGGCGATGGGGAAGATGACCTTTTCGGTTTTGGAAACGCTCCGGAGCTGGCCCATCACAACGCTGCGTTCTTTCTTGGTGGTCAAAAGACGCATGAAGGGAGGCTGAATGATGGGAATCAACGCCATATAAGAATAGGCGGCCACGGCGATGGGGCCGAGGAGTTCCGGCTTCAGCGTTTTGGTCACATAGATGGCGGTAGGACCGTCTGCGCCACCGATGATGCCGATACTGCCGGCGCTGGCGGCATCCTGCCCGGCAAGGAGTGCCAGGAAGAAGGCGCCGAAAATGCCGATCTGTGCGGCAGCACCCAGAATAAAGCTGGAAGGACGGGCAATCAGCGGACCAAAGTCGGTCATGGCGCCGATGCCCAGGAAGATGAGCGGGGGATAGATGCCCAGTTTCACACCCATATAAAGGATATCCAGCAGGCCGCCCTCTTTCAAAACACGGCCGTAGTCAATGTAACGGTGGCCGGTTTCATCCACCAGCATTTCCCAAAGTTCAGGGTGATAAACCATATCGGCCGCATCGGCGCTGGGGATGTTGGCAAGGAGCATACCAAAGGCAATAGGCAAAAGGAGCAGAGGCTCAAACTTTTTCACAATTGCCAAATAAAGCAACAGGCAGGAAATGGCGATCATCACATAATTCTGCCACTGTGCCACACCAAAACCGCTGTTTGCGAGGATGGTGCAAAGGGCTTCCCAGAAAGACTGCAAAACTTCCATAATAACGGTTCCTCTCTCAAACGATTGTCTTTTATAAAATCTGCAGATTCCTTAGAAAGGACGGGTATTGTCCTGCATACCGGCCATTTTCCAGGCGTTGCGGGCTCTTCTTCCACCCTCTGCCTTTTTCACACTTTTGATCTTAAAGTTGCCGTGGCCCAGCATCATATACACCGCAGCGCTGATGGCAGCGATCACACCGCCCTGATCCGCAGTTGCGGCAGGAGCCGGCGCGGCTTTTGCCACAGGAGCGGCCTTGGTGGCAGCCTCAGCAGCCTTTTTTGCGGCAGCAGCGGCTTTGGCAGCGGCCTTTTCAGCCTTGGCGGCCTTTTTCTCTTCCGCATTCTTGCCCATGCTTCCAAACACAGAGCCGATCAGCTTGATGGCCAAAATCAGCACCAGCAGCATGCAGAAAACCACCACAACGCCGGTCAAAATCACGCTGAGCGATTCGCTGCTCAGGCAGTTCCAGTAACCGTTTTCAAACACGGCGGCGAGCAGATTTTGGGGTCCGTTGAAAAACATCATCTTTCGCTCCTTCACTTGGCATTATTTCTTCGGTGCAAAAGAGCCGCACCGCATTCTTGCCCAATATGGAATCATTATAGCCCAAAGAGAAGAAAAGTGCAATGTTTTTTTGCACCTTTCTTCCAATCTTTTCTGTTTTTTCCTCTTTCTTTTGCAGGAACAGAACCCTCCCGCCGGCAAGACCGATGATTCCCCCCCGAATCTTCTTCTGCCGAAGAGTAAAAAAGAGGAACCCCACCCGGGAGGGGCGGGGGAGAATGTTTATCATTCGGCTTTTTGATATGAAAGAAGATAGGTTTCCTCTTTTGTCGGTTCCTGGATACAAAGGGTGACCCGCTTTTCTTTGCGGAGGAAATCGGCCAAATCGACGGTGGTTGCAATCTCATCGGGCAGGAAGACCCCGCATTTGGGGCGGATGGTATCGGCATGGTAATCGCCGCCGCAGGTGAGCATCAGACCCTTTTCTGCTGCGATCTGCTGCAATTCCTTGGCATAGGAACGAAGATAAAGGGGATGGCAGTTGATCTCGATGCCGTCCAGATATTGAGGATCCAGCACCGTGGCACCGTTGCGGAAGGGATGGGCCTGAATCAGCGCGCCGCCCGCCTGATGGACCAGCGTATAGAGATCTTTCTGACTGCAGGCAAACAGCATCGGGTTGGCAAGAAGAAATTCCTCCTCGACCCCATAAACCAACAGATGCACCACCGGATTTTCATCCATGGTCACCTCAACCCCAAAGAACACCCGGAAATCCATTTTTTCCGCCGCCTCACAGGCCTTTTTATATTCCGCCACATAGGCACGGACAAAGGCCTCCGGATCCGAAGGATCCACAAAGGAACGCTGATAATGGTTGGTCAGCACAATCCCGTCCAACCCCACTTCCTTAGCCTGCCTGATCACCTCTTCCACCCCAATGCGGCAGCAGGGGCTGATGCCCGAAGAATGGGCGTGCAGATCGACCAGCATCTTTTTTCCTCCTTTGGATTTTGTCGGAGCCATTTATATTTACTCTGCTTTCAAACCAATAAAATCCTTCATCCAGGCAGATGTGTTTTCAAAATCTTTCAAACCATATATCACAAATGTGCGTTCTTCTTTTTCTTTTGGGCCGGTATTCACATCTCCGCAAATGCGGATGTGACCGCAAGAAAATTTCTTTTCAAAAGGCGTCTGTAAGTATTCAATGCTTTTTATATGATACACGGTAACAGTTTCGGTATATTGCGGCCCATTTCCTACACCTTTCATCACATATCCTCTGGTCAAAAGACGCAGGAGCCCTGTTCTTTTTTGAAATTTGACTGTTTCGGAGGTGACATCCAAGCATTTGGGCGCGCTGAAAACCCTGACAAACAACACCGCAAGCCATCCACCCAAAAAGATGAGAACGCCGCGAATATCAGCCGGATTTTTCCCGATATTGCTCCCGATGCAAATGACACAGGCAATAACCCACACAGTGAAGTAAATCACATTTTCTTTGGATTGTATGTTAAACAGCCGGTTTAATTCCACTTCATAGCAGTGATGTTTTTCGTTTTCCATCAAAGTGCCCCCTGCAATCAAGTTTTCAGATTTTCAAACCAATATGATAGATCCCATAACCCGCTTCGTTCTTGATAATTTCAATTGTAAACTCAGCAGATTTTCCGTCTACCGTTGTTTTCATTGTCAGTTCATATCTCGATCCGCCGACGCTACTGTCATAGAGAGAGGTGGAAAAACCGGTATATTTGTCAATGGTAATCCCTCTTTGAAAATCAACGCTTTTTTCTTTTTCGACCTGAAGGAAAAAGTTCTCGATGTCTGCAGAGCATTCCGGATGAAGCAGGGTTTTCGCTTTTTGATAATCTTCCTCAACGACAGCGTTAAAAAACTCGTTGATGAGGTCCTTTGCGTCGGCTGCTTTTATCCCTGTGCCGCAAGAAACAAGCGTAAAAGCAAAGACCAAAAGAACAATCACAATCATCATATTACGAAGTGTTTTTTTCATCATAGTAACCGCCTTTCAGAAAAAATATCGATGTTTGTTCAAGTCAAATCTATGGCAGAATATCCGAAAGCGTTGAGTTTTTTCTGCAAAGAATAGAAACGCTCAAATGTTTTTGCATCCGGATTCCAACCGATTTTCCGCAAAAGTTTTTTAACTAGCGTCTGTTTCAAAACCATATAAAATCTTATGTGATGCTCCGCGGTGAAAAATTCATAAAAGGCAATCGGACATGAAAAACATCTGCCGCCAACGCTTCTGATCGTCCTGTGCGATTGCGATTTGATTTCTTCACCCAAAGCCAAACTGAAATTTTCAGCACAATCTGCAAGACATATCTTCATCGTGATGCCGTCAAGATTTTT
>JAFQMB010000121.1 GCA_017421095.1 Oscillospiraceae bacterium | reverse complement strand
TCGATGACAGAGGAAGATTCCTCCTCGACGACAGAAGAAGATTCCTCCTCAGGAGTAGAGGAAGATTCGTCCTCGGGAGTAGAGGAAGACTCATCCTCGGGTGCGGAAGAAGATTCTTCTTCGGGAACGAAGGGCACATATTCTTCGTCCACAACGATGAGTTCATAATCCGCGGCGGTATGAGTGGTCATTTCGTCGGCCACAGAGAATTCATACCAACCCTTGGTGGTGTTGGTGTTGCTCACACCGTCCCAAGCCCAAAAATAATAGGGAGCCTGGGTGGTCCAGAAGGGAATCTGACCTTCACTCAAAGATGCATCGGTAGCGAAGCTATAAACCACATTGCCTTCTTTGTCCAAAATCTGCAGATCGGCGATGGAAAGCTGACCGGTGGCACCCCAGGAGAACATCAGACGATCCCACCAGCCGCTTTCGCCGTTGAAGGTATAAGAAGTGCCGTTGGCATGGCGGATCGGAACCCAACCAAAGGTGTTGCCGGTGTAATGCTCATTCCCGATGGAGAATTCGGCCAGACGGTCGGGATATTTATCATTGTCGGCAAAATTTTCCACCTTCATCATACCGCGCAGGGTGTAAGGACCGTTGGCAGCAGGGAACATGGTGGCGCCGGCAGTACCGAAGTCCAGAATCATATACGCATTGCCCTGGGGCCAGATGTCATCGCCACCGACAGCAGGGATGTTCAGGGTCAGAACATGGTTGGGGGTGTAATCATAAATCACATTGTTCAAAACGGTCACAGAAGCCTTAGTCACATCATAAGCCACACGCCAGAGCCATTCAGCATCGTTGGAAATGTTTGCACGGATATAACTGATGCCTCTGAAGCAGGAGTCGTTTGCCAAAGAATAGACGATTTCATCGGTGTTGTCAGCGATGATCAGATCACCCAGCATGGCAACGCCGGTGCAGTTGTTCATAACAAATTCGATGGCCACATCATCTTCGAAATCTTTGATGACCAGATGGCTGCCATCGTCATTGGTCAGATTCACCCAACCGTCGGTGTCGGCAGTAAATTCCGCCAAAACAACCACTTCTCTGGGGGTCTGTGCTCTGCCCTCGCTGTCATAGCAGCCATATTTGACAACCAGCTGCACATTGGCAGGCAGTTCGCTGTCGATGGCTTCCAGATCAGAGACATTCATCTGTGCAACCAAATGATAGTCACCGCCGTTGAAACCGAAATTGAAAGGCAATGCTTCCATCCGGACCAGCGGGTTGTCGTCGCCGTTGTTGGTGATGACCAGCGCACGATTGGGCTCATCGGCTTCCTCTGCAGCGACAGAGATCATCGGAACCGCAACACAAACAATGCAGGCCAGCAAGGCGGCAAGCAGACGGAATAATTTGTTGTGTTTCATTCTTGTTCGCTCCTTTTTGATGGATTTATTTGAAAAAGATTGCAGATTTATTCAGCAGTCTCTTCTTCAACAACTTCTTCTGCAGGCTTTTTGTTTTTCAACACCAGCCAAACAATCACACCCACAGCCGCCAAAAGCAACGCTGCCACTACAATCAACACCCAGGTCAGCGGATTGCCTTCTTTGTCGTCGTCCTCATCGCTATCGGCAGGGGCATCGGTATCCTGATCTGCATCGGGCTTGGAGGTATCTTCTGCAGGGGTGGAGGCATCATCTGCAGGGGTAGAAGTATCCGTGGTCTGAGATTCGTCTTCGTTTGTGGGGTCGGAAGCAGTATCCTGACTTTCGTCCTCATATTCACCGTCGCCTTCGCCGACAGAACTTTCCTCCTCTGCAGGCTTGCTGCTGGTTTCGGGCTTTTTGGAAGTTTCTTCCGCAGGCTTCTTGGAAGTTTCTTCCGCAGGCTTGCTGGCAGGTTCTTCTTCCTCGTCCTCATAATCGGGAGTGTCGATGGAACTGCTGATTTCAGGGGTTTCTTCGCTGTCCACCGGGACATCGGAAACGATATAACTTGCGCTGCCGTCGCCAAAGGTCAAGGCGAAAGCGGTGTTTCCGGCAAAGTTTTTCAGATTGTTGCCTTCAATGTTCTGCCAATAGGGGTCGGTGTCCCAAGAATAAACCACATCACCGGCAGCATTGGTGATATAGAAATTGCGGTAAGAGATGGTGCCCTTGGCATAGTAAGAACCAAACTGCAGCAGGGCAAATTTTTCAAACATACCGCTGATCAAAACCACGCTGATGTTATCGAAGGTGATGGGCTTGCCGTCATAGTCAACCATATCCACCCAGCCGTCGGTTTTGGAATGCCAGGTATTCAACCATACGGTCATATCGCCATTGGCTTCGCCACGACCGTCGGTGATGTTCACAAACACATTGGCATCACTCTTGGTTCTCTGATATTCCGAGATGTTCATCTCACAATGAACGGTAAAGGGGCCGCCGGATTTGAAGGTATCCGCATGCAGCGCCACCCGGATAAAGGGGTTGATATCCGAGTTGGTGGTGATGGTCACCATTTTGGTGGTCTTTTCCGCAGCGGAAGCGGTCAGACCGCCAAGGCAAAGGGTGACCGACAGGCAAAGGGCCATCAAGAGGGCAAGCAGTTTGCGGGCAGTCAGTTTCGTCATGATCTTCACTCCGTTTCTTTTTTCGGGCTTTCGCCCAATGATACAAAATAAATATATGCTCTGCGGCAAATGCCGCGAAAAGCCGATCCAAAAGATGGGGAATCAATTGTCCACCGTATACTGGATTCTCTTTCCCACCACAAAATTCACCAGTCCCACAATCACAAGAACGATCACATAATAAATCATCCCCACAGTGGTGCAGTATTCATATTGCCCCAGCGAGAAATAGTTTCGAATCATCACCATCACCAAATTGCCATAGTCGGTGAAGGAGTCGATCAGCGAATAGATCAGCACCACCAAAAGGTTCGGTGCGATCATGGGGAAAGTGATCTTCCAAAGCTTTTCCCAGGCGGTGGCTCCTTCGATATCTGCCGCCTCATAGGCGCTGGAGGGAATGTGGTTAACCGCCGCCAAAAGCAGAATGATCTGAACCCCCGATTTCCAAAGGATGTTGAAAAAGCTGCTCAACACCTTTTGTACCACATCCAAAATAAATTGGGGGATGCCCAGTTGCTCGATGAAATAAACAAACGAAGGGGCGGCAAACAAATAGGCCT
This sequence comes from Oscillospiraceae bacterium, assembly GCA_017421095.1. Lineage (GTDB taxonomy): Bacteria > Bacillota > Clostridia > Oscillospirales > Ruminococcaceae > RGIG1943. The sequence continues at coordinate 1,356 of JAFQMB010000121.1, read as the reverse complement.
GCTGTTGATCGGTGGTGTTGCCGTTCATCATCAGATTCTGCTGCAAAATGGTGATCACCACTCCGGAAGAGATCATCACCGGGAAGAAGAAAATGGCCCGCACCAATGTCCGTCCGGGGAACTGATCCCGCAACAGAATGGCAGAAAAGAGGGCAAAGAGTACAATCACCGGCACCTGATAGATGGTGGTAAGCACCGAAGATTGCAGATTCAAAACAAAGTTGGGGTCAGAGAACAACTGGAAAAAGTTTTCAAACCCCACCGGTCGGAAACTTTCCCCCTGGGCGGTCAATGTCACATCGCAAAAGGTATAAACCGCCGACTGCACCATCGGTATTACAAAAAAGGTGATGGCACCGACCAGCCAGGGCAGCGTGAACAAAAAGGACCATTTCTTTCGGCTGCGCATCAAGGCACTTTCTCTTTTGCGAACTGCTTTTTTCATATGCTCTCCCTCCCTTCTTTTGCTTTTTAGAAAATCAATTCATTCCCAAAATCAGATAACTGCCGGGGGAGATTTTTTCGCCCGACTTGGTTTCAAAATCCGTTTCACCATGGTTTACATAGATTTCGATTCCGCCTGTAAAAACCGTGTGTCCCACCGTTTGGGTGACCCGTTCGTGAAGAAGGATCTTTTGATCCAACACCTGTTCCAAATAGTCTTCCGCCGCCGCATAACGGCTCAGGACAGTTTCTTTCCAGTCATCAGCCAAAATGCCAAGGGCAGGATTTTGCAAACTGTCGGCCGCTTTAACGCTGTTTTGTGCCACCAGCGCATATTGCAGACCCAACCCGTATTCCATAGCCAACAGGAAGCCTTCCTGTTCATCGGCCAGCCGGTTGAGGGCCGGTGTATAAGCAGCCACTCTTCCGTGACAAACGATCTCATAAAAGGGCACCGTTTCATCACAAACCAAATACCCGCTGTCAAAAAGGGGAAGATCCGCCACCCGGTCGGCCAACGGCAGCGCATAGGCCCCCGGCCCGGAAAGGAGCAAACTGCCGGCTGCATTTTTAAGTTCTTCCAGTCTTGCCGCCTGTTTTTGAGAGGCCTCTTGTCTGGTGATGCCATCTTTTCGATAATCCGAATAGACCAGATTTCCAAGAGTGGAAGCGTCAATCCCCGACCAATTATCATCCTGCATCTCTTTTATCACACGGTCTACCGCCTTTTGTTGGGCGGCATCAGTCAAAAGAAAATAGGGCTCGGTCATCAAAGCCTTGTTGGTGTGATGACGGTAGTAATACTGTATCGCAGGACTGCCCTGGATGGCGGTCACAGTGGTGCGGCTGCCCGATTTTTCAAAGATCCGGACAAAATCCAGCTGCGGATAAAAATCAATGCCCCATTCTTTG
>JAFQMB010000120.1 GCA_017421095.1 Oscillospiraceae bacterium | reverse complement strand
TCATCACGACGCAGTCGTGTATATCATTGTCGCACGAGGGCGGCGTATCTCATCACGCTTTAGCGTGTATATCTGTCGGCTTGATGATATACAAAACTAAAGTTTTGATGATATGCAATTCCTACGGAATTGATGATATACAATGCTCTGCATTGATTTTCCACCGCTTTTATGCAATAATACCGTTAAAGGTCGGTGATGGATAATGACTAAAAATGACAAAATTTATCATATAACAAGTGTTTGTGCTTTTGTGCTTCATATTTGCGTTTTTGTATTTGTTGTGGTCGTTGGTTTTTTGCCCTATCAGGAAAATAAAAATTTCTATGAAATATTTAGTGGATATTTTGGAAATGTATTTAGTTCTTTTCACCCGGTTTTGATGCTTGCGATATTGCTAATATCGTGTGTGTTTTCTTATTTTACTATTAATCGTCCACATTTATCGTTTTGGGCCGGAATTTTATCCTTTGTATTTTTTCTGTTGGAAGTGTTGCCGTATTCTTTTGAAATTGCTTTTGTTTCTTTGCTTTCAAGAGTTGGAGAAATTGGCATATCAACATATCAAATTGGGTTTAAACTTATAAGCGGAGCTGCATATATTATATATTTTGATATTGCTTTTTTTGTTTATTCAATGATAACTTTATTTATCAGGTCTAAAACAAATTCTTAATCTTTTTATTTAAAATCCTCGGTTTCCGACCAGTTCTTTTTCGGACACGAGAGACAAAAATCCCTCGGACCGAGTCCGAGGGATTTTTTCTTTTATCCGAAAAAAGGAGCGGACATAAGTCTGCTCCTTTTTATATGCGCCAAAAAAGGGCGGGCGCTGATAATCTGTGCCTTTTTTGATGACGCAGCCCCTTTTCTCGGTTTGAAAGGGGCTGTTTTTCTTTGCCCGTCTTGCAAAGGAAAAGAAGCCTATGGTATACTAATCAAAAGGCGGTGATCAATATGGCGGATATTACGACTGTGGACTCTAATTTTAAAGTGGAAACCAACATCCGCAAGGATGATTTGAAGTTTTATGATGCAAAGCAGGAACCCTTCGGCCTTCACGGGGTTTTTTATGAAAACGGAATGTTCCGCAGAACACCGGAGCAGGTGGCAAGAAGCATCAGTCAGGGGTTGATTTTCACCCATTCCAACACCGCAGGGGGCAGAGTGCGCTTCCGGACGGACAGCCCCTATGTTGCCATTCATGCAGAAATGCCTGCCATTGCCAAAATGCCTCAGGTGACGATGACCGGCTCTGCGGGCTTTGATCTTTATGTCAAAGAAGCGGGAGAACAGAAATATGTGGAAACCTTTATGCCGCCCTTTGATATCGAAAACGGCTATGAGTCGGTGATTGACTTCGGTTCTGCCAAAATGCGGGAAATCACCATCTATCTTCCGATTTACAGTAACATCACCTGCCTGTTGGTGGGATTGGCCGAGCAGGCTTCCCTTTGCCCGCCTGTTCCTTATAAAACGCAGATACCGGTGGTTTATTATGGTTCTTCTATCACACAAGGGGGATGTGCCTCCAGACCGGGCAATGCTTATGAGAGCATTGTTTCCCGTAAGCTGGATTGCGATTTTATCAATCTGGGCTTTGCTGGAAGCGCGATGGGCGAGACAGAAATCGCGGATCATATCAAATCTCTGCGGATGTCTGCTTTTGTTTTTGATTACGATCACAATTCGCCCAGTGTGGAACATCTGGCTGCCACACATCAAAGAATGTTTCGGCAGATTCGCTCCGAAAATCCCGATTTGCCTATCCTTATTCTTTCCAGGCCCAAATATTCTTTGACCAACGAGGAACTTCGGCGCAGAGAAGTGATTGAAAAGACCTATACCGATGCCAAGGCATCCGGCGACGCGCATGTTTATTTTATTGATGGCCCCGAATTGATGCTGCTCGCCGGAAACGACGGAACGGTAGATAACTGTCATCCCAACGACCTGGGCTTTGCCTCTATGGCTCTTGCTGTGGCGAAGGTGTTGGAGCAGCTTTTGTGATTTCTTTTTCAGGTGTTTGATATAAAATAAAAGAGGTGTGTTGTTTGAAATCTGTTCGAAATCTTTATAAAATCGGCATTGGGCCTTCCAGTTCCCACACCATGGGGCCGGCCTTTGCTGCCGAGCGCTTTCTTTTGACCTATCCCGATTCGGATCGGTTTGTGGTCACCCTCCTTGGCTCTTTGGCGAAAACCGGCAAAGGGCATGGCACCGACCGCGCGGTGATGGATGTCTTCACCCCCATTGAAACCGAGATCCGTTTTGACATGGAAACCGAAGATCTTCCCCATCCCAATACTATGAAACTGGAAGCCTATGAAAAGGGGGAAAAGCTGGGCGAGATGACCTTTCTTTCCGTCGGCGGCGGTGAAATTCGCCTGGTGGGAGAAGAGGAGCGCGCCGATCTGGATATTTATCCCGAAAAGAATTTTACCGAGATCGCAACCCTTTGCAAAGCGAGAAACATCCGCCTTTCCGACTATGTGTTTGAACACGAAGACGCCGATTTCAAAACCTTTTTGGCCGAAGTTTGGATGACCATGACCGCCGCCATCCGGGAGGGCCTGACCCATACCGGTATCCTGCCCGGCGGCCTGGAGGTGGCGAGAAAGGCTCAACATCTTTTGAACCAACGCCACATCGATGAAAGCCCCCAAACAAGAGAAAACCGGCTGGTATGCGCCTATGCCTTTGCGGTGAGCGAACAGAACGCCGACTGTGGCCTGATTGTGACCGCCCCCACCTGTGGCGCCTGTGGGGTGCTTCCTGCGGTGCTCAAATATATGCAGGAGAAGAACCATTTTTCAGACGATGCTGTCATCCGGGCG
>JAFQMB010000119.1 GCA_017421095.1 Oscillospiraceae bacterium | reverse complement strand
CCTGAATCAAAGGAAGCATAGCATAACCGCCGCCGAAGGTGAAAAGACCGATTTTGAAGAAAGTCAAAAAGAGTACCAGATAAATCATTGTTTTTTCCTCCTTGCGGCCAAAAGCGAGGTCACCAGACCGATCAGGGCACAGACGATGATCACAAGAAGAACATTAAGATCCAAAACAGCAGCGCCAACAAAAGCGGTTGCCATTACAAGATAAGAAACGGTTCCCTTGGGGCATTTTTTATACATATTCCAAAGGGCTTTCAGAATCATGGCCAGCACCCCGGCACGAATGCCGAAAAATGCGTAACGGACGGCTTTGAGATCTTCAAACTCTTTCAAAACCGCAGAAAGCAGCGAGATAATCACGAAAGAGGGGAGCACCACCCCAAGGGTCGCCGCAGCTGCCCCCAAAACACCGGCCACCTTATATCCCACAAAAGTAGCAGAATTGATGGCGATGGGGCCGGGGGTGGATTCTGCAATGGCGATGATCTCTAAAATATCGTCGTCAGAGATCCATTTTTTGGTCTCCACCGTTTCCTTTTGGATCAAAGGAATCATAGCATAACCGCCGCCGAAGGTGAAGGCGCCGATCTTAAAAAAGGTCAAAAACAAAGGCCAGATTCGATTTAATCTTTCCTTTTTTTCTTTTGGCATCAATAAAAACTCCTTTCAAAAGAAAAAGCCTTGCCCGGAGGAAAGGCTTAAAGGGTTTGAAAACCGCCCGTTTGATCTTTGGTTTCTTCGGGTTCCAAAGAAAAATCAGAGGCTTGGAATTTGGGCAAAACCGGGGCGGAAGGGGGGACTCGTTTCAAAGGATCGTATTTGAACCGCCTACAGGATGAAAGTGGGGAAACAACGCCCTTTCTTTCACAGAGGATGGTCTCACCGTCTGCTGCGCGTTCGCCTTTTTCGCAATAAGAACAGGAGGGAGAGATGTTTTTTCCGAAAAATTGATGTTTCAAAAGCGTTTCCCTCCTCATAAACTGATTAAAAAGCGGATCAATACCTTGAACCGGGCAGATCACTTGCTTTTTTGCGCTGATTGTATTATAATCACAACCGCAAAGAGAGTCAAGTCAGAAACGAATAATTTATCCGAAAGAGAGGGAGCCTCAATGGAATCCTTGCGCCGTTATTGGGCAGAGATTAATTTGGATGCATTGCGGGAAAATGCATTAGCCTTGCAACAAAAAAGCGGCAAGGAACTGTTTTGTGTGATTAAGGCGGATGCATACGGTCATGGAGATTATGCCGTTGCCCGGGAATTGGAAAACTGCGGCATCAAGCATTTCGCCGTTTCCAACCTGCAAGAGGCAATGAGCTTGCGTGAAAAGGGGATTGCTTCCGATCTTCTGATCTTTGGGACCACCCCGGAAACATCCTTTTCCCAACTTTTGGCGGATGATCTGACCCAAACGGTTTATTCATATGAGTATGCCCGGAAACTCTCTGATTTTTCTTTGAAGAAAAACGCCCGGCTACGGGTCCATATCAAATTAGATACCGGAATGGGCCGAATGGGCTTTCGCTGTTGCGACGGCCTTTTTGCCACCGAAGAATTAAAGAAAGTGTTGGCTCTGCCCGGGCTTCTTTTTGAAGGGATTTATACCCATTTTTCCTCGGCAGACTCCCGCAGCGAAACCGACATCGCCTATACATTGGAACAATATCGCTGCTTTGAAACACAGGTTCAAATTTTGCAGGATGCAGGATATGAATTTCGTTGGATTCATTGCCAAAACAGTGGCGGAATTCTGCTTCACGAAGCCCCCGTTTGCAACGCCTGCCGGCCGGGATTGGTTCTTTACGGAATCTCGCCCTTTGAAGGCGGTTGGACACCTGTTCCTCTGCGGCAGGTGATGAGTCTTCACGCCACCATTACCGATGTGAAAGTGCTTCCTGTCGGTGCCTTTGTCAGCTACGGCAGGCATTTTCAGGCCGCGAGAGAGACCAAAACCGCCATTGTCCCGGTGGGATATGCCGATGGTTATCTTCGCTGTCTTTCGGGCGGTGAGGTGATTTTACCGGCCGGAAAAGCTAAAACGATCGGCAACATCTGTATGGATCAGTTTATGGTGGATGTGACGGATTTGCCCGTTTCTCCCGGGGATGAGTGTATCTTGATGGGGAAGAAAGGGAACTTTGAAATCAGCGCCTGGGAATTGGCCAAACGAGCCGGAACCATCCCGTATGAGATCATTTGCGGCGTTTCCAGAAGAGTTCCCCGTTTGTATGAAAAAGCCGGCTGTGACAACAAAGAGATCAGTTACCTTTGATTTTCTTTTTGAGGGAGCGAGTATTTTGACAAGATTGATCGAGAAACTATGGATCAAAGACCCGAATAACCGGGAATCCTATGGTCAGGTGGCCGGCGGTGTCGGGATCTTTTGTAATCTGTTGCTGGGGCTTTTAAAATTTCTCGCCGGGTTGTTTTTTGCCTCTGTGAGCGTGATGGCAGACGGTTTGAACAATTTGACCGATGCTGCTTCTTCGGTAGTGACCTTGATCGCCTTCAAACTGGCGGCGGCGCCTGCCGATCAGGAACACCCCTTTGGCCATCAAAGAATCGAATATTTTTCCGGTGTGATCGTTTCGGTTTTGATTCTGCTTGTGGGGTTTGAACTTGGAAAAGAATCCGTTTCCCGAATTCTTCATCCTGCAGAAACCGAGATCGGTCTGCTTATGGTCATCTTTTTGGTTTTGTCCATTGTGGTGAAATTTTGGATGTATCTTTTCAACCGCTCTTTTTCTCAAAAGATCGGGAGTCTTTCACTGCAGGCGGTGGCAAAGGATTGCATCAATGATGTGATCTCCACCGGTGCGGTGCTTCTTTGTGCGGTAATTTCTTATTTCAGCGGATTTGATCTGGATGGCTATGCCGGTCTTGCGGTGGCGATTTTCATCTTTGTGGGCGGCATCAAAATGCTCAAAGATACTGCCGATCCCTTGCTTGGCGTTGCGGCAGACCCGGAAAAGGCGCGCAAAATCAAGGAAAAGGTACTCTCTTTTGATGGGGTGCTGGGGGTTCATGATTTGATGATCCATGACTACGGCCCCACCAAATGTTTTGCCAGTGTCCATGTAGAGATGGATCGGAACAACGATGTGATGTATTCTCACGATATCACCGATCAGATTGAAAGAGCCTTCTCCAAAGAGGGG